>JARKQO010000033.1 GCA_029974855.1 Eubacteriales bacterium | reverse complement strand
GAGTGTGTTAGAGCTTTGAGGCGTAGTTCTGTAAATCGCTGAAAAACCGCTGGATATAGATGGTCTGCTGCTCCTCATCCACCCGGTAGAACATCAGGTAGCCGCCGATGACAACCTTGCGGAAATGCCGCAGCAGCAGCTGGCGGCATTTCTCGCAGAGAAAGGGATTATCCGGCAACAGGCCGTAATGCCTTTCCACCTCATCCGCCAAGTGCAGCACAGCCTCCACATTGTTCAGCTCATGGATGAGGTAAGCGAAAATCTCGTCCAGGTCTTGCTCGGCCTTCCGGGTGATTTGCAGCTTATAAGCCATACTTCGCTCTCAGCCTCACCAGAGAAGCATCCGCGTCTAAAACCCGGCCCTGGGCGATGTCTTCCTCCGCTTCCATGAGTTTTTCATATACGCTATATAGGCGCATCTTGTCATACATTTTGGCGCTCATGATCACCATATCGTCATAGCCGTTTTTGGTGATGACAATGGGCTCCTTAGCGTTCTGGCACATCTGCGAGATTTCCGCGGTGTTTTTCAAATCCCGAATGGGGATGCATTGCGGCATGCGGCCACCTCCCTTCCGTGGCCTAATTGTACCATATGGTTCCTGGGGCTTCAATAGCCATTTCCTGCCAACCATGGAGACACCTCCTGTTCAATTTTGGGTAAAAAGAAAGAGCCGTTGTGAGCGGCTCAGACTCTTGGGCTCCTTATATTTCAGCGTCGTCCTGCTTTTTTGCTACCAGTTCCCCAACGATAAATCCCGTGCCAGTAATGGCAAGGAAAGCGATCCTTGTTCAAAGCCCGTTATTACGCCTTCGCACAATCCGCATCAATACTCAGACATATCCGACTTCCCTTTCATTGCCGATGATACCGCACTTGCCATTGATGGACTGATCACACCCCCGCAAGCCAAACAGATCAAGCAAATGACCGCCGATCTCGCTGCCGGGCATCATTTATTTCCACGTCGCGCCGAAGCCCTTCACGCACCAGGCGGAGTTGCGGGGCGCGATGATCAGCCGCTCGTCCGCGCCCTCCGGCGCGCTTTCTAAAAAGCTCATGTTGCCCTGCTGGAAGGGCGCGTGCGGATCGTACAGGAAGCGGTAATGCCGGATGGTGTTTCCCTGGTTCCCCTCGATGGTTTCGATCAGGTAACGCCCGTCCGCCTGCAGCTCGGCGCTGTACACGATCCCCACATGCATCTCCCACAGGCCCGATCTGCTGGCGTATATGATCGTATATCCCGGACGGGGCACCGCGCTGACCCGCCCGACAGTCTCAAACGCCTTGAACAGCGGCGGGATCAGCCGCACCTTGAAATTGAATATCTCCTCTTCGGGCCTTGGGGAGATATCCTTGGAGATATCCTTAAGGAGGTACAACGGAATATCCTGCTGCGCCGAGCACCATGAGACGAATATGCTGCACCAGGCGACCTTCCCGACGCCGTACCAGCGCGTATACGCGTTGGAGCGGCTCAGGCGTTTCCCGCCCACCGCCCTATACTCGTTATACGCCGTATCCAGCATGCGCTGGATTACCTCCGGCGTTTCCTTGTCCTTCAGCTGCTCCTCCTGGCCGTATACTTCCCAGGCGCTGTATATGATCATCCGTCTGTCACCCGCCTGGGCGGAGGTTGCGAGGCACAGCAGCAGGGCGCAGACGATGCTTCCTATCTTTTTTCCCATCGTTATAACCATTCCTTTCGCTCCGTTCAGGCACAAATAGTGATTGTAATTGACTCAATCTTTTGGCTTTTTGTAATCTCCCGATTGCGCCGCATCTTCAATCAGCGCGGTTACAGCCGCATTTAGCTGTGTGGCGTTGGCTGGGGTGACCACAGGCTGACCCGTTTCCTGCTCCAGCTCTTTTCGTGCGTTTCCGGCAATCCTTCCCCGCGGCGGGCGACCTGTTGGTTTTCCTCAAAGCCCTGCGGCTGGACCTGTTTGGAAATGTCCTTTGTGGCGGTTTCGGCAAGCATATTGAGGATAATCTCCGTCGTACTCATATTATCCCGGAGATTTTTTTGCCTCAGTCCCTTGAATCGCTTGTACTGCCGTGTGGACATTCCCGACCACGCCCGGGTGATTTCATCCGTCAGGATGGCGTATTCGCTTCCCTTTTTCACGCCGCGATCCTGCCATTCATCCGTCAGCTCCTTGCGAACCTGAATGGCTTGCAGGCGTTGATTGATCCACTCGCGCGGATAGCCTTTTTTCAGATGCGTTTCCAAAGCACGGTCTATCGTCAGTTCGGGATTGATGGTTTCTTCGATGCGTTCACGCCCAACCTGTGTCAGCCATAGCTTGAAAGGCTCGGCTTTGGGTGATGGGACAGATTGAATAACGCGAAGCAGCTGCTCCGTATTGGCAACGTCCGTCATGCGCTTTTTTCCATCCGCGGCAGTCATTTTCAACTGACTACAATTTGTAGATAGTTCACTTCCCTCTTGTTTCAAGCGGGTTTTCAGGACGCTCCAATACTTTGCCTCATGACGAAGATCAGGCTGATTTGTGAGGATGCCAATCACATCGACAATAGAGAAGTACCATTCCTCTTTATCCTCATCCCATGCGGTGCGAATATGCTGGCTTTCAAAGAGCCTGATAGCGTCGTTATGATCCATTGCTTTTGTGCCTCCTGCGCTCCTATTCTATCATGAATCGGCATAGTTTTGAAGGGTTAATGCGCATTGAAGATCGCCTTGGACATACCTCCAGTTTTGAACAAAGTAAAGCACAGCAGCACCGTGTACCCAATGCAGGTCCAGATGGCGGCGCTCACATCTGTATCCGCCGTGATGGACTGCACCAGCACCGCGTAGACCGCAACGCAGACGATGATCAAAAATGCCTGAAAACCAAGTGCAGACAGGGAACGCAGGTAGTTTTGGCCCAGCTGGCCCCATTCCTTGTTCATCATGGTGGCCATGGGCAGCGGCGCGATGGACGTGACCAAATATATCTCAATCATCCTGCCATAGCACATGGAAACAAGGAAGTTAAAGGAGTTATCGGTGTCCGAGATGATGATGAACAGGGCTGTTTTGTGATCCCCCAGAGTGTCCAGCTCCAGTTCATCATAGGCGGTCAGGGGCCGTTATCTTGGCTTGTATCGAAGCATTGCATCATTGACGTATGCTGTACTGTGATATATGATAAAAAGCAAGAGAGGGTGATATTTATGAATGAAACAATCGCTTGGCTGCTGGAAGGCGACGTTTCCATTCAGTTTATGACCCACCGCGATCTGATTGGCTCAGATGGAACAACGCTATCGCAGATACAGAAGCGGATTCCGACGGAAGGCTTCGGAGCGGAGTTTTTATCCCGCCAGAATGAAAACGGGCATTGGGGGCTCTACTACTACCAGCCCAAATGGACGTCTACACACTACACGCTGCTTGATATCAAAAATTTGTGCGCGCCAGAGGCATTGAAGCCATGCAAGGATATGATCGCGCGGATGTTTGACGAAGGCCTGAACGAAACCGGGGGCTTGAATTTGTCAAAGTACGATCATCCCAGTGATATCTGCGTCGATGGCATGGTGTTGAACTATGCTTCCTACTTCTGCAAGGAGGAACCGCGCCTCGTCAAGTTGATCGACCACCTTCTTTCCGTTCAGAAAACGGACGGAGGGTTTACTTGGGATACAAATTCGGATAAGGGCGATCCCCATACAACCATCTGTGTCCTGGAAGGGCTTGCACAATACCAAGTCTCAGGATCGCAGTACAGGCAGCGGGACATCGGGGCGGCGAAAACCAACGCGGCGGAATTTTTACTGGCAAACCGATTGTTTTTTGACGATGCCGATAAGAGACTTTGTAAGCTATCCTATCCATACCGCTATCGGTATGACCTTTTAAGGGTATTGGAGTATTTCGCCAGACAAAATACTCCGTTTGACACCCGGATGCGACCGGCCATAAACTGGCTGCAAGAAAAGAAACAAAGGGATGGGCTGTGGCATCTTGAGAATCAGCACAAGGGGAATGTGCATTTTTCAATGGAAGAGATACGGTCACCCAGCAGATTCATAACTTTAAAGGCGCTATATATCCTTAAGCGTTTCCCGCTTCATAACCCGGTATAGGCGTCTTGCTTACTTGGCTACGGCATCTAACATTGTCGCGCCCTTCCTTTACTTTACGGATAAATATGGGGGGCTGGAATATCGCCGCCGAAGGAATCCTAGATCAGGTTTAGAAAATAGCAGCGCTTTTTACGAGAAGGAGTATCCGCTGTGAATTCTACCATGCAAAGGATGTGCACAGGAGTGGGGAAAAAATCAGAAGCCCATGGATATTGGCGGTTTATATCGACAAGAGTATTGATTTGCCTTTTGATAACCCTCGCATATAGTTTGCTTCCATCCGCGGCAGTGCTTGCCGAACATTCGGCGGGCGAAAGGACGATGGACGCGCGCTTCACGGATTATGAAGATTTGTATTTTTCAATACTTGATATCGCATCCGGACCAGAAGATGATGCACAGTTCGATTTGCTTTCGGAATCTGCCCAAGCTATGTATATTGCGGCTATTTTTGATATGGAGGTACACAATGGCGGGCTCTGCCAATTCTTCGTCAATTGTGGTCCTTCCTATGCTGAAAAGGTAGGAGATACCCTAAAAATGATTGGATTGGAACCGATGGGGGTTCTATACGAGTCATTTCTATCAGATAATCAGATCGATCCCACTGACTTGGATTCCTTCCGAAGTGATACGGTGGATGATTTTATCGCACAGTGTCAACGATATCCCTTCGACAGTTTTGACAATGCATATGTGGATTTGTGGGAGAAATTGAATTTTAACAGTGCCATGCTGCGATATGCCAATGCTCATCCCGAAGGGTTCTTGCAACCGTAAGCAACAATGCCAAGTCCCAGCATTCATCCGGGACCGCCTCCCAGGTGCGGAGGGCCTCCGGCTTCTCAGCAACGCTACTGCCAAACCGGAAGCGATGCACTCACTTTTCTGATTTGAGTTCCCCATATTTATTGCGGCGAGTGGAAGGCAGGTTTATGGGAGCGTTTTTTCGTTTGGGATTGCGACCTTTTTGATTGGCCATTGTCTTCACCTCGAATATAGTTTAGGTCGATGGGAACAGATTATTCTGGCAATCTATACTTCATCAGATAGTAAACACCTATTCAAAAGCTGTGCATTGGGTTTTTCTTGTATCAAAACGAACGTTTTGGCTTGGATCATCTACTGTCAAAAGTGCCTTAACAGATATATCAGCACCGGGTTTCCGCCATGCACCTTGGCAGGGGCCGCCTCCGTCTCCTGCCGGATAACCTCCTCTTGGGCATCAGCCCGAGCCGGCGGCCGGGCCTGGAGCCGCTGTCTCTGGTCATCACGCTCCACCCCTCCCGCCCCCTCTCGGAAGGAATTCTGCCTAACCAAGTCGAATAACATCTATTTGGATCATTTTGTAGATTTTTCCAGGAGTTTTCAAGGACGAAGGGGCGGTGCGGGATGCGGGGGATCAACGCGGCGTTGGCCGGGTTTGTGCTGCTGGGCGTTCTGACGCTGCTGCCGGGCTGCGCGTTGCTGCGCCTCCAGGGGGAAGCCACCTTGGCCAAGCCCAACTTGGGCCTGCTGGAGATGGAGCCCTACCGGGACGGCCAGAGCCAGGACCCCCACGCCACCGACGGCGGGGAGGACTACCTGCGCCTGGACCTTTGGCTGGACGCCACCCAGGGGATGGGCGGCATCAACCCCTACGAGGAGAGCATGTATCCCCATTTCGGCTGGCGCTACCGGGAGGGCGGCTTCCACTACCGCCTGGGGCATTACACCGGATGGTACGAGAATGTGCTCCGGGGGATGCTGGGGGCGGCCCAGGGTTCCCGCACCCGGGTGCTGCGCTATGGCAACGAGCGGCTTCCGGAGAGCTATCTCAAGGCCTCCGGCCTGGCCCCTTGGAACGCCTCCGAGGAGCGGCTGCGCTCCCTGCGGCGGGATTTGATGACCTACGCCGTGGACCCGCTGCCCTCGGTGTTTGGGGAGATGTCCGCGGAGGACATGACCGGGAGCTTCTATGCCCTGGGCAGCCCCAAGCTCAACCAGATGGCCCGCTTTGCCCAGGATGGGGGAGCGGAGCTGGAAAACCCCGGCCAGGTGGAGGTCATGAGCCAGGTCCTGGAGGGGCAGATTGCCAGCATCGGGGCGGGCCGGGGGGCGGTGGAGGGCTTTTTGGCCAGGGAAAGCAAGGAGGAAAACGACTATCCTTTGCTCTACGCCCTGGAGAACATCGACCTAAGCCGCCTCAGCGTCATCCTGTGCGACCCGGCGTCTTTGCGCAGCCTTTCCGGCACCACCACCGCGGGGGAGCCGGTGGCCTACCTGCGGCAGCTGCTTCAGCAGCGGGGCCTCTTTGACCAGGGGCTAACGGTGGGCCTGTATGCCTTCCAGCTGGACTATGTGGGCCAGATTGCCTCTGTGGGGGCTGCGGACCTGCGGGAGCCCCTCATCTGGGGCAAGCCCATCTTTGACAACAAGAAGAATACCATTCAGTATATGGCCCCCATGCCCCGGTTAGTCTTGGCCTTGGTGGTAGGGGAGAGGGCCCGGGTGGAGAGCTACATGGCGGAGCTGAACGCCAGGATGAACGCGGACCAGGGCCTTTACGGCCTCCGGGGCCCCCAGGAGGGGGAATTGACCTATGCCCGCCAGGGCGCTACCGTCACCCAGCAGCCCTTTGGCTTCGGCTATTGGCACACCTTGATCAGCCGCCCCCAGCCCGGGTATTACACCCAGCACAGCCCCGGAGCCGCTTTGGAGATCACCGACGGGGAGGGCCAGGTGGCGGAGGAAAGCGGATTCCACACCGTATTTCTCGCCCCGGACCAGGAGGGGGCCCAGCAGGACCGCCGCCTGGCGGTGTCGTTCCCCCTGGCCGGGGACGCCCAGGGCGCGGCAATGGACCTGTCCCGGCTGCAGGACGCCCGGGTGGAGGTGCTGAGCGCCTTGCTGCTGGACCGCACGGTGCCCAGCGGCGAGGAAGCCCAGGCCGGGGAGGAGGACCAGGTGCTTCCCCTGCGGGACAAGCTCTATGTGTTCTCCCGCCAGGAGCAACCCTTTGCGAACCAGCCGGAGGCATCCCCCTTTGCTTTGGAGGGGCTGACCCTGGACCAGGACAGCCTGGTCTGCTCTTTGGCAGTGGAGGGAGCCAAGCTGGCCGAGGGCTACTACCGCCTTCAGATCAACGCGTATCTTACCGCCCAGGAGGTGGTGTGGCTGCCTGTGGATTGGATCGACGGGCCCGGCAGCCTCTCCGCCACCATCACCCGGGAGGATATCGTCACCTGGGAAACCTTTGCCCAGGCCGTTCACCAGTACGACGCCAAAAAGCAGGCCATTCCCAAGGCCTTTACCCATGCCTGGGGACCCTATACCAGCAAGCTGTACCATGGGCTGGCTGTGCCGGATGTGCCCCCGGTGGACAAGGCCCCGGGCCTCAGGGAGTTGGCCGCCCAGCTGCGCCAGGCCGCCACGCCCCCCCGCACCTCCTTGGTGTGCTATGTCTTTGATGTATTTGTGGATAACCAGGGGACGGCCCAGAGCCTGTCCTCCCGGTAGGAAGGAGAAGCTCATGGCGGCGTTTTTCGGCGGAGCTCCCCGGCCCGGGGTGGACAGGAGGCAGCTGCTCTCCCGGCCCCTTCCCAGCATTCCCATGCGGCGCAAGGTGCGCTACAGCAACAAAACCAAGGTGCTGCTGTGCTATGCCCTGGCCTTTGGCCTGGCCTTGGCTTTGCCTTTGGCGGGGCTGCTGTGGGTCTATCCCCTGACCTTGGTGGGCGCTGCCCCGGCCCTGGCGGAAAACCTGCTGGGGGCCCTGCCGGGGCTGGAGCCCTGGCTGGGCCAGGCCGCCGCCGCTTCCGCCACTTTGGACCTGCGGGGGGAAGCCCTGGGGGCGGCTTTGGCGGCCCGGGATCTCCACTGGCGCTTCTTTCTGGGGGGCTCCTTCGCTGTGGCCTGGCTGCTCTCCTTGGCCCTCCAGCTCCTATGGCGCTGGGGCTACCGCAAGCCCCTGATGGCGTCCCGGACCGCCCGGGGGGCCGTGCGCAGCTTTCGCCTCACCTTGCTGATCATTGCCGCCCTCAATGCTTTGGGGGCAGTGCTGGTCTATTTTCTGGGCATCCGCTTCGTCAGCCAGAAGACCTTCTGGGATTGGTTCCTCTGCCAGGGCGGCTTCGCCCTGAACATCGCCGCCGCCTGGGTCTGCTTCCGCCTGGCCGCGCCCCCCGCCATTTCCGGCAAGCACGGGTTTTTCCGGAGGTTGTGAAAGGGGCGAAGCCCCTTTCATCCCCACCAGGGACTTCGTCCCTGGACCCGCTATGGGCCGCGCTGCGCACGGCCCAGGGGAATGAAAAAGTATATGTTAGAACCGGCCCTCTGGCCGGGCGTTGCATAAAGAACAACCTGAACCAAAGGAGAACCCGCTATGGGCTACTACATCATCGGCGTGGGCGGCACAGGCAACAAAATCCTGGAGAGCGTGGTCTACGGGGCCTGCGCCGACGCCTTTTACACCTTCGGGGACAAGAAGGAGCGGGTACCCTTGCCCGTCATCCGGCTGCTGAGCGTGGATGTGGACGCCGCCTGCGGCAATACCACCCGGGCCAAGCAGGCCGCGGATTATTACGAGCGGGTCCGGCACATGTTCTCCCCCAAGGGCTCTCCCCGCCGGGGCTTCCACACCCAGCTGGACGCCCAGCGCTGGAGCATGAACCTCGCCAAGCGGGCCGCCTCCGTGGAGCGCATGGTGCAAAACCACAAGCAGGACCAAATTTTGGCCAACACCCTCTTTGACCGGGCCGAGGCCGCTTTGGAGTACAGCGAGGGCTTCCGGGGCCATCCGGACCTGGGGGTGCTGTTCTTCGCCGATTTGTTTAACGACCTTCCCGCCGTGGCGGCTTCCGGCCAGCCCGACGAGATGCTGCGCCTCATGGCCCAGATGCGGGAGGACATGGACCGGGGGGAAGGGGTAAAGGTCATCCTCTGCGGCTCCATTTTCGGGGGTACCGGGGCCTCCGGCATCCCCTCCATCTCCCAGTACCTGCGCAAATACTTCGCCCACTACAGCAGCCTGTTTGAAATGGCCTCGGTGCTGATGCTGCCCTACTACAAGGTGCCCCCCTCCTCCCAGAACGAGGAGATGGAGATCGTGGTCAAGAGCTCCACTTTTTTGGACAAGGCCCGCACCGCGCTGCAATACTACGGCATGGAGGGCATGATCCGGGAGAGCGAGGCGGACGAGAAGGGCATTTATGACGCGGTGTACCTGCTGGGCCTGCCCCCGGAGGCCTTTGTCACCACCCGCATCTACTCCACCGGCTCCCAAAGCCAGGAGAACGACGCCCACATGCTGGAATGGCTGGCCATGCGCTGCGTCGCCCGGTTTTTTCGCACCAGCTTCCGGGGGGAGCAGAGCTACAATATGGACTGCTATTACTACCAGCTTCACACCCGGGCCTTCTCCTGGGACAGCTTTGACGAGGAGGCGGATTTGTACCGCCTGGGCTTTGGGGGCCTCCTGAAGGCCTCCGCCGCTTTCTTCGCCGAGTGCTACCCCACCTTGCGGGCCCAGCTCTCCGGCGGCCGGGCAAGCCCCCGGAGCGTGGTGAACTACTACGCCGCCTGGTTCCACCGGGTCCCCAAGCTCTCCGGGGCGGAGAAGGCCCGCCTGGAAAAGGACCTGGACGCCCTGTACCACTGCCTCACCTTCTATTGCAACTGGATGATCCAGGTGGTGCGCACCTTGCCCCCCACCCTTCGCCAGAACAAGGAGGAAGAGGAGCGGGCCGCCGAGGCCGCCCAGCACTATCAGCGGCTTTTGGACCGCCATGTGCTGCTTGGGGAGCGGGAGGCCCAGGAGGCCGGGGCTTTGCTCCCGGCCCAGCAGGACGCCCACCGGGCCCTCCAAGAGGAGTACAACCAGATGCTCGTTCGCCAGCGGGAGCTGTTGGGGCTCCTGGGGGGAAGCCAGTGGCTGGAGCTGCTGAAAAACGCCCAGCTGCACCAGCGGGAAGCCATCGCCCGCCAGGAGGAGGCCATCCGTACCCTCCGGGAGCGCATCGCCTCCTGGGAGGGGGTGGACAGCCACCTCATCGAGGAAGGGGTGCTGCGCCAGGAGCGGGAGCGGTTGGCCGCCATGGAGCGGGTTGCCATCAGCCTCCGGGCCAAGGGCCAAAAGGTGGGGGAGGACATTGAGGCCGCCATCCGGGAAAGCATCCTGTCTCAGCCCGGGGAGGAAATCCAGGAGGCCCCGGACCGCCTGCCGGAGAACAGCCTGTTCCACCCGGGCCTCTTGGGCGCGCTCCACGAGCTGCTGACCCTCTACGGCATGCCCTCCGCCCAGCGGGATGCCCGGCGGGTGGAGGTGCTGGCCGAGGCCCTCCAGCGGGGTATCACCCGGCTGATGATCCGCCCCACCCCGGATGGGGTGGACATGCCCCGCCTCATCGCCGGGGTGGCCGGAGGCGAGCCCCAGGGCAAGAGCCCCCAGGCCATGCTCTCGGGATTTTGGGCGGCCCTTTTGGCCGCCTCCATGGAGGAGGGGAGCGTATGAACAAGGGGAAAAATCCCTTCCGGAGGCCCAAGGCCAATCCCCAGACCCCCAAGGCCAAGCTGGATTTGCAAACCTCCTACCTCACTTTGCTGCCCCCCATGGAGGAGGGCTTTTCCGCGGGCTACCAGCCCAGGCCCGGCATCGTCAGCGATACCAACCAAAAGCCCGGCCAGTGGCTGGAAAACGTGGCAAAATACATGCTCACCCAGGGCGAGGACGTGGGCTATTCCATCCCCGACGTGCTGGCCGGGGAGCAGCAGATGCGCCGGCTGATGCGCCTGCCCTTTGAGGACGCCATCCGCCACCAGGAGATGGTGAGCTGGCGTGCGGTGCTGGCCTTGCTGCTGCTGTGGGACGGCTGGACCCGGGACGACACCTGGCCCGTCTTGGATTTTGAGGACTATTTGACCCCCCAGAGCCTGGCCGGGGCCATGGCCTTTCAGCGAACCGTGGCGGCGGCCCTCACCCAGGAGCGGATCCAGGACGGCCTGAAGGTCTTTACCCTGACCCACGCCCGGGACCAGAAGCCGGACAGGCGGCCCCTGTGCCTGGTGTCCAAGGCGGTGATTCTGATGCCCGCCGCCAACTCCGGGGACCTGGGGGAGCTTTTGCCCGGCAAGGTGCGCTGGTACGACCGGCAGCGCGGCCGCTGGCTGGACCCCTGCCCCTACCTCCAGGAGAGCGACCGGGAGCGGCTGGTGATGCAGCTGCGGCTCTTGCAATGCCTCAACGAGCAGGCGGAGCTGGGCAGCCTTCTCTACTCCCCCCAGGCGGAGCTCCACGGGGTGCTGGAGCGGTTCATCGACGACCTGCTGGGCTTTCGGGAGGAGTGGCGAGACCGGCTGGCCGCCCGGGAGGAGGGGGCTGTGCGGGAATTGTACGTCCGCACCATGACGGTATTCGGCCTGTGCGGCGGGGACGGCAGCATGTACTTGCACGGCCTCACCGAGCAGCGCAAGCGCCTGAACCTGGGCAGCCTGCGCCAGAATCCCCTGATTGTGGTGCTCATGGGCCCCTATGCCCAGCTTCCGGAAACCATCGAGGACCTGGCCCAGACCCAGTATTGGGTGGACGGGGTGCCCTTTGCCAGGGCCTCCGCAAGCTTTTTGCTGGAGCCCGTCAACGTGCCCGGCGAGCCGGAGCTGCTGGCCCGCCTGGAGCGGGAGGTGGCCTTGCTGGGCCAGTACAGCCCGGACTGGAACGCTTTGATGGTGAAGCGCCTGGACATCCTGTTGGGCCAGGTGAGAGCCAAGGTGGGCGTCCATCCCGTGACCTTGGACCTGCTGGAGCAGTGGCGGGCCCACCACGCCGCCCATCCCCTGCGCCGGGACCGGAGCCTGACCCTGTACTATCCCATCCAGGGGCATCCCCAGGCCTTGGGCATGCTCCTGAAGGACCTCATCGACCTGGAGGACAGCCAAGGCATCCAGGGGGCCTTTTCCGACTGTTTGCTGCTGATCTCCGCCCAGGACCGGCACCCCTTTGACAACCCGGAGCTGGCCCGGATGTGCCGCCTCCAGGGGGACCCGGACACAGCGCCTCCCCGCTACGCGGTGCCCCCCCTCTCCCCCTGGCTGGCCGCCTGGCTTACGGACCAGGAGGAGAAGGACGATCCCTACGCCCCCAAGCTTTTGGTGGAAAGCCTTTCCTTCACCCGGGAGCGGACCACCGGGGACATCGTGGCCTCCTTTTCTATCCGCTGCCGCAGGCAGGGGGAGGATGCTTTGCTCACCAACACCGTCACCTTCACCCGCACCTATGCCTACGGGGGAGCCGGGCTGGGCAGCGTCATGGAGGCCCCCGCCCGGCAGCTGCCCTTTGTGGTATCCTGGCCCAATGTGCGCCTCAGCCCCGGCCTTTGGAAGCAATACTTTGTCTATGCCCACAGGCCCGAGCTGGTGGACGTGTGGGTGCTGGGGCCCGGCGGCTGGATCCAGGGGGACCTGCGCCAGGCCCTGGACGTGAGCCCCCAGGGACTCCAGCGCCTGCGTGTCTGGCAGACCGCCGTGTCCCCCCGCTATCCCGCCTATGTGGCCCTGCGCCGGGGGGCCATGTCCTTGGGAGTGCTGATGAACGAAAGCGCCCGCCAACAGCTCAAGCACGACCTGCCCGCCGTGGTGGGGCTGGATTTTGGCAGCATCTCCACCACCGTGATGCTCCGCCAGGGGGACCGGGTGCAGGCCGCCACCTTCCCCCGCTGCCTCCACGCGGCGTTGCTCCACGGGCTTCCGGGGGAGGAGCCCTTCTTGGTGGACGAGCTGCTGCCCCAATGGGCTTTGCTGCCCCAGGGCATTGCCGGGGGCCAGAAGGAGAGCACCTTCTACAGCGTCATGGACGTATTCACCGACCGGCAGGAGCACTGGGTCAACATCCTCCGGGACGGCCACATCTACTACCGCGAGAGCCTGGAGGCCCTGCTGCAAAAGGGCGAAAACACTTTGTACTACGACATGAAATGGGGGGAGGAGACCTTTACCTTGGCCTGCCTGCGCCTGTTCTTAAAGCAGGTGATGGTCCAGGCCTCCCTCTCCGCCAGGCTGTGCGGGGCTCCCTCCCTCAGCTGGCGGGCTTCCATGCCCAACGCCCTTCCTCTGCCCCGGCAGGAGGGCTACCTGGAGATGATGCGGGGCCTGGCCGCCGAGGTGGCCCGGGAAACCGGCATGCCCCTCACCTCCGGCATCCCCCCCGTGCTCTACGCCACCGAGAACCAGGCAGACGGCCTCTATTTTAAAAGCCGCAACGAGGTCAACGTCCGCAACGGCTACATCAACATGGACATCGGCGGCGGCACCACCGACATCAGCCTGTGGCTGGCCGGGGCCCAGCGGCCCGCCCTGGAAACCTCCCTTCGCCTGGGCTGCCGCCAGATGCTCTTTGACTCCGTATCCACCCGGCACCTCAGCGAGTTTTCCGCCGATTTCGAGCACAGCGAGGAGGGCCTGCGGGCCGTGGTGCGGGAGCTGGTGCAAGCCTTGGCCTTCGGGGTCAGCAGCACCCGGGGCCGCCAGAAGAGCATGTTCCTCCTGGACGACTTCTTCGCCGACTACGACCAGCAGATTTGGCGCATGATGGAGCACGCCCGGGGTCAGGGCCACATCAGCTATGTGGAAAGCCTGCTGCTGCTGAACATCGGCTTCCTGTTCCATCTCTGCGGGGAGCTGCTGGCCCGGGCCTGGCAAAACCCCGCCAGCAAGGAGCTGCTCCATCAGCGCCTGGAAATTTGCATCGCCGGCAACGGCGGCCAGCTTTTGAAAGCCTTTGACACCCAGGCCCGGGCCAAGCTCTGCCGCCTGGCCCTCCAGGACCTGCCAGCGGGCCATCCCGTCCGGGAGCTGGCTTTGGTGCAAAGCCGCCATCCCAAGCGGGAGGTGGCCATCGGCCTTCTCTCCGACGAGCAGCGCCTGTCCAGCGACGTGCAAGGGGAGCAGGGCCTCTCCGCCATCCCCGAGCCCGGCGATCCCCAAAACCACCACAGCGTATTGGCGGACTTCCCCGTGCGCTTCTACAACGCCTTCCCCCAAGCCGCTGACCGGCTGATGCCCGGCGTATTTGAAAAAGCCCCCGGGGGCATCGCCCTCACCCAGATCGCCCGCTTGGAGCTGGGTACCATCGTTGACAACGAGTTTTTTGAACCCAACCAGGACGAGCTGGTGGCCTATGTCCGCTGCTTCGCCGCCATGAAGCGGCTATGGCAGGTGTGACGGGGGGTACGGGGACGAGGGGGGGAACGGACGGGGGGACAACGAGGCGCAAGGGGCGCTGCCCCTTGCATCCCTGCCAGGGACATCGTCCCTGGACCCGCTATGGACCGCGCTGCGCGCGGTCCAGGGGAAGGGAACAAAGTACTTTGTCTGTTTTAGGCCCGTCGCCGTTGGGACAGGGCGAGGCCGGCCAAGGTGAGGGCCGCGCCCAGCAGCGCCGAGGGGAGAATGGGGTCCCGCAGCAGCAGCCAGGCCGCCACAATTGTCACTGCGGGGGACAGGTAGATATACGCGCTGGTGTTCACAGCCCCCAGGCGCTTTCCCGCGCTGTTCCAGGCCACATAGCACAGGGCGCTGGCCCCCAGGCCCAGAAACAGGAAGTTCAGCAGGTTAATGGGCTTCAATAGGGCCGGCCAAGGGGGATCGAACCCCAGAAAAGGCAGGCAGGGCAGCAGCAGCGCCAGGCCCATCAAAAAGATGCGCCGGGTCACCAGCAGCGTATCCCCATAGCCCAGGGCTTCAATTTTTTTCAAAAATACGCTGTACCCGGCCCAGCACATGGCCGCCAGCAGGCACAGCACATCCCCCAGGGGGTTGATTTGCAAGGTCTGGTCCCCAAAGGAGATCAACGACACCCCCGCCAGGGCCACCCCGAAGCCCAAAAAGAAGGAAGGGCCCGGGGCCTCGGCCTTCACGAACCAGTGGGCCGCCAGGGCTACAAAAAAAGGCGCTGTGGAGATGATGACGCTGCAGTTGGCCGAGTAGGTGTAGGTCAAGGCCACGTTCTCCAGCAGAAAATACAGCGTGACCCCGCACAGCCCCGCCCCCACGAAAAGCAGGTGATGGGAGGGGCTTTTTAGCTTTAGCCTCTTGGGGCGGACCGCTCCCAAGGCCAAAATCGCCAGCAGCGCCCGGATGAACAGGATTTCCTGGGGCCGGAAATCCCGCAGCAGCACCGTGGTGGAGATGAAGGTGGTGCCCCAGACCATGATGGTGAACAGGGCCAGCAGGTGGCCCCGGCGGGCATCCGGGGAGGGCATCGGCATAGGGGGAGCTCCTTTCCGGGGTTTGTGTGATCATAGCATGAATGGGCGCAGGAGGCAAGGGGAGGGGTGTCTGCCTTTTTTTTGCGCTTGCCTCTTGACAGAAAATATTGGCTCTGTTAATATGCTCTTGTGACAATATCAGAGAAGCATACCAGGTGAAAAACGGACGAAGGCGTGGTGACTGTGGGCAATGCATACGGGAAAGCCGTTAACGTCTTTGGTTTACGAGCATGTGTACAACGGCATTATCAACGCGATCATCACCAACAACGATATCCTGACGGAAAATGAGCTGGCAGAGAAGCTGGGGGTCAGCAAAGCGCCCGTGCGCGGCGCGCTGATCCTCCTATGCGAGGAAAAGGTGCTCCAGTCCATCCCCAGGGTGGGCTATAAGGTGCTGCAAATTACCTCCGGGCAGGTCAGCAAGCTGGCCGAGGCCCGCTGGGCCCTGGAGCCGTTTTTGATGGAAAGGGCCTGGCCCATGCTGGACGCCGGGAAGATCAAGCGGCTGGAGGATCACCTGCGGGACTCCAAAAAGGCTGAGCTGACGGAAACCAGCATCGGGGCCAACTGGATGAGGAATATCCAGTTTCATACGCTGCTGGCAAGCTTCGCGGAAAACGAGTATTTGCAAAGCGCCCTGGAACGGGTGCTCAGAAGCTGCGCCAGGGCCGCCACCCAATACTATCTCCATATTCGCGGCATTCCCCAGGGAGAGGCGGACAAGCACGACGCCATCGTCTCCGCCATTGCCCGGGGCGACCGGGATGGGGCCCTGAACACCCTCAGGGAGGATATCCGGGAGATCATTTGAAGGCCCGGCAACAAAACGGGAAGGAAGTGTCCGATCATGAACAAAAGGGAACGGGTGAAGGCTGCCATCGCGCAAAGGCCCGTGGACCATGTACCCGCCTGCTTTTCCTTGCATTTTCCCAAGGAGGCCAGCCACGGGGAGGCGGCGGTGAAGGCGCACCTGGATTTTTACCGCCAAACCGATTGCGATGTTTTGAAGATCATGAACGAGAACCTGGTGCCGCTGATGGGCGAAACCTGTGGTTTTGGGGACTGGGCCAAGGTGCCCGCCTACCACCGCCGCTCGCCCTTTATGGCCAGGCAGCTGGATATGATCCGCCGCATCCTGGACTCGGCGGGGGACAATGTGTACTCCTTGGCTACCATTCACGGAATCTGCGCCAGCGCCATCCATCCCTGGGAGGAGACCTACGGCTATGTGCCGGTTCGGGAGATGATGGTAAACACCTTCCGCCAGGACAGGCAGGCGGTGCTTTCCGCCTTTGACCGCATCGCGGACGCCATGTGCGACCTGGCCGCAGCCTGCATCCAGGCGGGATGCGACGGCATCTATTATGCCGCTTTGGGGGGAGAGAAGCGCTTTTACACGGACCAGGAGTTCGCCCAGTGCATAGCCCCTTATGATTTGCGCATCATGAACGCCGCCAAGGAGGCGGGCGGGGACGTGTTCTTGCATGTTTGCAAGGACGATTTGAACATGGAAAGGTATCGCGGCTACGCTCCCAGCTGCGATGTGGTGAACTGGGGCGTCTACGAAGCGCCTCTAAGCATGGAGGAGGGGAGAAGGTTATTTCCGGGCAAAACCATCATGGGCGGGCTGGCGAACCACTCCGGCCCGCTGGAGCGGGGCACGGAGGAGGAGCTCCGCGCCGCCGTGCGGCAGGTCATCGCCCAGTTGGGCGAGACCGGGCTGATCCTGGGCGCGGACTGCACGCTGCCCACCGGGATTCCCTACGAACGCATTATGGCTGCTGTGCACGCGGCCATTTGCGAATAAAACCCATGGAGGTGTCCAACCATGAAAAGACTGCTTTCGCTGGTGCTTTCCCTGGTTATGCTGCTCGGTCTGGCGGCGGGCGTCACCGCCTCGGCGGAGACGCCGGTCTATCCCGACGGGACGGTGTATGTCTACTGCACCGGACAGCCGCAGTTTCTGCAAATGTACTATGAAGATTGGCTGGAGCGCAACCGGGACATCGCTCCCAATGTGACGGTGGAGTTCGTGCAGATCGAGAGCATGGCCGCCGGCCGCCAGAAGATTTCCATGGACTACCTGGCCGGGGCATACGAGGACATGCCCGACGCCATTTACCTGGACGCGGTAGGGATCATCGATTTGGCCAGCGCGGGCCTTCTGCTGGACCAGACAGACTTCTACACCCCCCTGGCAGACCTGTTTGTGGATGGCGCTGCCAACGACGGCACCCTGCGGGGGAAGGTATACGGCTTGCCCGAGTCCGTGCGGCCCCAGATGATGTTTTACAACGCCGCGATCTTTGAGCAATATGGCGTGGACCCCGCGCTGCTCTCCACCCTGGAGGGCTACCTGGAGGCGGGCCGCCAGCTCAAGGAAAAGTCCGGCGGCGAGGTGTACCTGTCCTACGTGGACCCCACCACCTACACCTGGCGCTACTGGGGCCGCCGGGGTCTGATGCCCCAGGCCAAGGCCCGCATCTGGGATGAAAACGGCAACGTGGTCATCGGTTCCGATGAGGGGGCCAAGCTGGCCCTGGGCTTCCTGGATACTCTCCACAGCGAGGGGCTGCTGTACAAGACCACCATGATGTCCCCGCCTTTGTATGAGGCCACCGACGAGGGCAAGATTGCCACCTTCTACATCGGCGCGTTCTGGGACGAGTTCCTCCGGGCCAACCTGACCAAGACCGCCGGACAGTGGCGGGCCGTCAACGCCCCGGTATTCGAGTCCGTGGGCACCAACGGCGCGCCCGTGTCCAACTTCCTGTGCCTGGTGGATAACGGCGCCAACGAATACGCGGGCCTGGTGCAACAAATGTGGCACGACTTCCATACGGACAATGAAAACCGCAAGGCCTGGGTCTCGGAAATGACGGAGATCGGCGGCGCGTACTCCAACCCCATCACCAAGGCCATGCTGGAGGACCCCTTCTGGCAGGAAACGTCGGACTTCTACGGCGGCACCTCCTTCCGGGCCGCCGAGGGCGCGGCCCTGGGCAACCCCTCCAAAAACATGACCGTTACCGCCAAGGATACGGAGGCGGACGGCATCATCTCCGCGGAGATCGAGAAGTATGTGGCCGGTGAGCAGACCATGGAGCAGGCCATCGCCAATATGCAAAAAGAGCTGGAGACCCGTATCGGCAAGGCGGAAATGCCCTGAACGGGCCTGCCGGGGAGAGTCGGCCGCTGTGGCCGGCTCTCCCGGCTCTCCGTCCCCGCAAACCGCCATCAAGCATCTGCCTATGGAAAGACGGAGGGATGGGCATGTGGAAGTCGCTGAAAAAATACCGCTGGCCCTATTTATTCATCAGCCCTTATTTCATCCTCTTTTTGGTGTTCCAGCTCATTCCCTTGGTTTGGACCATCCTCATCAGCTTTGCCCAGTGGGACGGCCTGCGGGAGTTGAAGTGGACCGGCCTTGACAACTATGCCCTGATGCTCAAGGACTACATGTTCCTGGACTCCCTGCGCAATACGCTGGTTTATTGGGTGTTTACCGCCGCGGGGGTGCTGTGCCTGGCGCTGTTTATTGCCAGCATGCTCAACAGCAGGCTGATTGGCGGCAAGCGTTTCTTCAAAACCGCTACGTTTCTTCCCTACGTCTGCGCCTCCGTGGCCATGGGGCTGATTTTCAAAATGCTCTTTGAGGAAAACGCGGGTTTGGTGAACGAAATCATCGTCTCTTTGGGCGGGGCCAGAATCCCTTGGCTTACCAGCAGCCGCTGGGACCGGATCCCGGTGATCGTGCTGCACATCTGGCGCTTGACCCCCTGGTATACCTTGATCGTCCTTTCGGGTTTGCTGAACATTTCCCCGGAATACTACGAGGCCGCCACCGTGGACGGGGCCTCCGGCCTCCAGCAGTTTTGGAGGATCACGCTGCCCATGCTGGGCAACATCCTCTTTTTCTGCTTTGTCACCGTGACGGTGGACTCCTGGAAGATCTTCAACGAATCCTATGTGCTGGCGGGGCCCGGCTCCTCCAACATGTCCCTGTTTCAGCTGCTGTACCTCTCGGCCTTCAGTAATTTCAAGCTGGGCTACGCCTCCGCTTTGGGGGTGGTGCTCATCGCCATTTTGCTGATGATCTCCGTGGCGCAGTTCCAGATGCGGCGTCGGCAGGGCGAGCTTTGAGCCCAAGGAGGAAGCGACTATGAACCGAAGCGTCAACGGTATTTTGCTCAAGGCGCTGCTATATTTCCTGATGATCGTGCTGGTGGCGCTGTGCCTGTTTCCGGTGCTGTGGATGTGCGCCATCTCCTTCAAAACCGTGGGCGAAAGCATCACGGGCTTTCAGGCCCTGCGGATCGAAACCCCCACGCTGGCCAATTACCAGCGGCTCTTCCGGCTGATCCCCTTCTGGTCCAATTTGTACAACAGCGTGTTCACCACGGCGCTGGGCACCCTTACCTCGCTTTTCTTCTGCGCCCTGGCGGGGTTTGCCTTCGCCAAATACCGTTTTCCGGGCCGGGAGGCGCTGTTCTACTTTATCATCGCCACCATGATGATCGCCCCGGAGGCCGGCTCCATCCCCCTGTTTGTGATCATGCGAAAAATCGGGCTGATCAACTCGCTCTGGTCGCTGATTCTGCCCCGCATCGCCACGGCGGTGGGTATCTTTTACATGCGGCAGTACATCACCGAGGTGCCCGACGAGATTGTGGAGGCCTCCCGCATCGACGGATGCAGCGATCCGGGCATCTTCTTCCGGATGATTCTGCCCATCATCAAGCCCGCCTTGGCCTCCTGGGCCAGCCTCACCATCATCGCCCGCTGGAACGACTTCTTCTGGCCGCTGCTGTTCCTGCGCAAGACCAATATGTACACGCTGATGGTTTCCGTCTCCATGCTGCCCACCAGCGACGGGCTCTCCACCCCCTGGCAGGTGGTGCTGGCGGGTACCACCATCGTCATCGTGCCCAGCATTTTGCTGTACCTGCTGATGCAAAGCTTCCAGAAATCCGGGCTGACGGCTGGGGCCGTGAAGGGATGAGGTGGAACTGTGGACAAGCTTGATCCGCGCTATGACGCATACGTGAAGGTGCTGAAAGTGCACCTGCGGCCCGCCATGGGCTGCACCGAGCCCATCGCCATCGCCTATGCCGCCGCCGTAAGCCGCCAGGCCTTGGGCTGCCTGCCGGAGCACGCCCTGGTGGAGGTAAGCGGCAACATTCTCAAAAACGCCAAGGCTGTGACCGTGCCCAATACCAACGGCCGCAAGGGGATCCAGGCCGCCTGCGCAGCGGGGATCGTGGCGGGACAAGCCCAGAGGGAACTGGAGGTCATCGCCCAGGTCACCGGGGAGCAGCAGGCCCAGATCGACGAGTACCTTTCCCGGGGCGGGATCGACGTGACCCTGATGCCTGACGCCAGGGTATTTGACATCCGCGTAACCCTCACCGGCGGAGGGCACAGCGCCAGCACCCGCATCGCGGACCGCCATACCAACATCGTGGAGGTCCGGCTGGACGGCCGTATCCTGCGGAGCCAATCCTGCCAGGAGGAGGCCCTCCAGGAGGACCCGGATGAAAAGCTGCTGACCGTTGAGGGCATTTACGACTTTGCGGACACCTGCGATCTGGCGGACATCGCCGGGGTGTTGGAGCGGCAGATTGACTACAACATGGCCGTGGCCCAGGAAGGCCTGAAGGGCTGCTGGGGCGCGGCCATCGGCAAGGTGATTTTGGACTGCGGGAACGCGGGGGATGTGCGGGTCCGGGCCCGGGCGCTGGCCGCAGCGGGCTCCGATGCCAGAATGTCCGGGTGCGAGCTGCCCGTGATCATCAACTCAGGCAGCGGCAACCAGGGGATCACCGTGTCCGTGCCTGTGGTGGTCTATGCCCGGGAGCTCAACGCGCCCCATGAAAGGCTGCTGCGGGCGCTGGCCCTGGCAAACCTCACCGCCATCCGGCAAAAGACTTTGATCGGATGCCTGTCCGCCTACTGCGGGGCCATCACCGCCGGCAGCGCCGGCGGCGCGGGGATTGCCTATCTTCACGGCGGGGATTTGCGCTTGGTGAACCACACCATTGTGAACTGCCTGGCCATTCTCTCCGGCACCATCTGCGACGGCGCGAAGCCCTCCTGCGCCGCCAAGATCGCCGCCTCGGTGGACGCGGGGCTTCTGGGCGGGCGCATGGT
>JARKQO010000366.1 GCA_029974855.1 Eubacteriales bacterium | reverse complement strand
GAATAGCCCAGGCTGGCCCGGCCATTGTCGTAATCCCCGATCTGGGCCACCAAATCCCCCATGCCGTCGGAAACGAAGTTGGGCATGGCGGCGGGCATGGGCACGCCCTTCATCACCAGGTTCTCCATGGCGGTCTGGCTGCCGCTGTTGGGCTCCCGCTGGAAGGGAAGGATGGCCAGGTCCTGGCCTCCCACAGCGCTCCAGTTCATCACCTTGCCCACGTAGATATCCCGGATCTGGTCCAGGGTCAGGTTTGTGACAGGGTTGTGGGCATTCACCAGAAACACGAAGGCGTCGTAGCAGACGGGGACCTTCACCAGCTCCACCCCGGCCTGGGCGGCCAAAGCCAACTCCTCCTGGGAGGGCTCGGTGCCCAACAATACATCCACGGGCCTCTCCCGCTCCATCATCACCCCCTGGGAGGGAATGGTGACGGTGGGGTTGGGCTGCTTGCCGATGAGCCGCTCATAGGCAAAGTGGGTGGTGGAGAAGCTGACAAAGCCCCGCAAGTCCGCCTCCTCCAGACCCAGAAGCTGCCGGGCCAGCTCCATGGCCAAAGGCACGCAGACCGTGGAGCCGTCCAGGCTGGGGTAGAAGCCGTAGCGCTGGGTATACAGGGCCCCGCCCTCGGCCTGCGGCTCCATCTCCGTCTTTTCCCCCAAGGTAAAAGCGGTGTCCACCGCCAGGGGCTTCCAGCCCTCCGGGCGGTTCAGGGGCTGGTTGATCTGCCCCCAGGAGCCCTGGCCGGAGCCGCTTTGGGCCCAAGCCGCTCCCGGAAGCATCAGCGCCATCCCCAGCAGCAAACAACACGCCGCCCCGGCCATCCCTCCCGGAGTCGTTCCTCTTGTCCTTTTCATGGCTCCTTCCACTCCTTTACCTCTCGCACAAATTCCTTCATCATATATCCTTCCTCAAAGCCCACCCGGACCTGAAACCAATCCCCCTCCTCCCCCAGGATCTCCACCTGGGTGCCGCTGAAAAACTTGCCCAAGGATTCGCCGCCCTTGCGGGGCGCGGCCCGCAGATGGAGCCGGTCCCGGGTGTCGGGGCTGATCACCAGGCCGTAGCGCTTGCCCTGGGGAATCTCCTGGGCATAGAGGGTGGCGTCGCTGACCTTGGCATAGCTGTAGCCGCCCCCTTCCATCACCAGCTCCAGGCTCTGGCCGCTCTGCCGCCAGACGGGACGGGTCCTCCCCCCTTCCAGGGGCAGCCACACCCCCTTCTCCCCGGCGGGAACGCTGGGATAGCCAAAGCGGGGTATGCCCTCCTTCCCGGGCAACGGGGCCGCCTGGACGAGGGTGAACAAGCCTTGGAGATAGTCCACCAACTGCACCTGCCCCACAGGCACATAGCCCTCGGTGCCCCCATCATTGTTTGGGAAATGAAAGACCACCTTATAGAAATCCCCCTTCTGCTCCGTGACCTCCAGGTACCAGCCGCACTCCAGCGTGCCGATCACATCAGCCCCGGCCCTAGGCTCGCTGAGCACCGTTACCCTGTCCCGGCTGTTTTCCGGGTTGGCCAGGGCCCGAAGGGTGCGGGGGCTCCACTCCTGCGTCGGGGGGAGATCCCCGGAGGGAGGCAGCCCCAGCAGCGGGCAGTTCTCAAAGGCCCTCTCCCCCAGCCGTACCCCCGCAGCCGGGGCGATTTGCGCCAGGTGGACGCAGTTGCCAAAGGCGTATTCCCCAATGCTCTCCACTGTCAGGGGCAAGGACACGGCCTCCAGATAGGCGCTGCGAGAAAAGGCGCTGCGGCCAATGGTTTTCAGGCCCTGGGGCAGCGAAATACTCCGCAAAAAACCATGGTAGCGGAAGGCGCTATCCCCGATAGCCAAGGTCCCGGTGGGCACGTCATAGTGGAGGGCGGTTTTCCCCAGGGGATAGGCCACCAAGGTTCCGTCCCGGTGAAAGAGCACCCCCTCCAGGTCGTAAAAATAGGGGTTGTCCGGGGGCACGCGAATCTCCTCCAGGGTTGTGCAGGGCAGCAGACTGCCCGAAGCCTCCCGGATGGTGGCGGAAAAAACCAACCGCCGCAAGCGGGGATAGGGGGCCGGGCCGCCCTCCCAGTCCAACAGTCCGGGGGGAAAGCGCTCCATGCCCTGGGGCAAAGTCAACTCCTCCAAAACTGTATTGCCCCAAAAGGCCCCTTGGGCAATCTCCGTAGTCCCCTGGGGCAGGGCATAGCTGCCGCCCTTTTGGGGCGGGAAGGCCAGGAGCGTGCTTCCATCCCCGGTATACAGGACCCCCTCTGAGGCTTGGAAGGCGGGGTTCCCCTCCGCCACCCGGTATTCCCGCACCTCCTCAAAGCTGCGCAGGGCATAGGGGTCCATGGTGCGCAAGCTGGCGGGCAGGCAAACCACCTCCGGGCTCACGGCCAGGTCCGGCGATCCCCAGGGCAAGTCCACCACCCCTTCCTGAATCCAGAGGGTGCGGGTGGCTTCCTCCAGAGTGTAGGCATAGGAGAGCGCCTCCTGGGCCCGGGCTGAAGGCCAGGAAAGGGATAGGCTCAGGGATAGGACCAGGGCCAAAGCCAAGGCCAGGGCCAGGGTCCGAAAGAAAGCGAGGTTTCTTTTCCCGGGTTTCATGCAACCGCCTCCCGGTTTTGTGATGCATTCCCATTATCTATTCAACGGATGGCCGAGGGAAAACCTTCCAGAAGATGCAAAAAAGGCCAGTAGGAGCTGGCCTTGGCTATGGCTTTCAATATGCCCGTTTTGTGCATGCCTGTGGTTTTTTATATTCCCCTGAACCGTGCGCAGCACGGTTCAAAGCGGGTCCAGGGACGAAGTCCCTGGTGGGGATGCAAGGGGTGAAACCCCTTGCCCCCGTCCCCTCCCCCCGTCCTACACCCGAATCTCCTGCCTCTCCCCCAAAAGCTCCCGGTTCTCCTCCAGCACAGGCCGCACCACCTGGGCCAGATATTCCTCCACCTGTTCCCGGCTGCGGCCGATGAAGTTTTCGGGCTTGAGGATGCGGCGGCAGTCCTGGAGGGTGACGCCGAAGGCGGGGTCGGCGGCAATGCGCTCCAGCAGGTCGTTGGGACCACCCTGCTCCTTCACCACCCGGGCGGCGGCCTGGCTGTGGAGGCGGAGGCGCTCGTGAAGCTCCTGGCGGTCCCCGCCGCGCTTCACCGCGTCCATGAGGATGTTTTCGGTGGCCATAAAGGGCAGCTCGCTCATGACCCGGGCCCGGATCACCTTGGGATACACCACCAGGCCGTCGCAGACGTTGAGCATCAGGTTCAAAATGGCGTCGGTGGCCAAGAAGGCCTCGCTGACGGAGAGGCGGCGGTTGGCGCTGTCGTCCAAAGTGCGCTCAAACCACTGGGAGGAGGCGGTGATGGCTCCGTTTAAGGCGTCCACCATGACGTAGCGGGCCAGGCCGCTGATGCGCTCGCTGCGCATGGGGTTGCGCTTGTAGGGCATGGCGGAGCTGCCGATTTGGGCCTTTTCAAAGGGCTCCTCCATCTCCTTGAAGCCCTGAAGCAGGCGCAGGTCTGTGCTGAACTTTCCGGCGGTCTGGGCGATGCCCGAGAGGGTGGAGAGCACCATGTAATCCATCTTGCGGCTGTAGGTCTGGCCGCTGACGGGCACCACCTTGGCAAAGCCCATCTGGGCGGCGATGTCCTGCTCCAGGGCCTTGATCTTGGCGTTGTCCCCGTTCAAAAGCTCCACAAAGCTGGCCTGGGTGCCGGTGGTACCCTTGTTGCCCAGCAGCGCCAAGGACCCCAGGCGGTGCTCCAGCTCCTCAAAGTCCATCATCAGCTCGTTGAGCCAGAGGGTAGCCCGCTTGCCCACGGTGGTGAGCTGGGCGGGCTGGAGATGGGTGTAGGCCAAGGCGGGCAAGGCCTTGTGGGCTTCGGCGAAATCCGCCAGAAGGGCCATGACGCTGAGCAGCTTGCGCCGCAGAATCACAAGCCCCTGCTTCAGGAAGATCACGTCCGCGTTGTCCCCCACGTAGCAGCTGGTGGCCCCCAGGTGGATGATCCCGGCGGCGGAAGGGCATTGGAGGCCATAGGCGTATACGTGGCTCATCACGTCGTGGCGCACCTCCGCCTCCCGGCGCTGGGCGTCTTGGTAATTGATGTTCTCGGCGTGGGCCTCCATTTCAGCGATCTGCCCGTCGGTGATGGGCAGGCCCTGCCTTTGCTGGGCCCGGGCCAAGGCGATCCACAGCCTGCGCCAGGTGCGAAACTTGTTGTCCTGGGAAAACACAAACTGCATCTCCGGGCTGGCGTACCGGGTGGACAGGGGGCTGACGTATCCGCTGGTCTGGGAAAATTCGCTCATGGCTGCGCTCCTTGCCGGCCCCTGGGAGCCGAAAAAAATAGGCCGCGCCCTTGGGAAGGGACTGCGGCTTATGTCTTCGACGTTTTAGCGGGAATCCCTGCCTGGGACCGCATCCTGGGAGGCTTGTTCCGTCTCCATCTCCGCCACAAGGTACGCGATCAATTTCTCCGGAGTGGGCGCTTCGCCTTGGTGGGAAAGGTCTTTCCACCTGGCTTGCATGCCGGGGTCCTGGTTTTCCAGCCCGGCAAGGATCGCAAGGCTCATTTCCCGGCGCACTTCCCGGACGGTTAGCCCTTTTTCCAGGGCAATGAGCCGGATCGCTTTGGCCGCGTCGATTCTTTTTTTCCTCATTATTTATCACACCCACCTTTTCCAATATCTCAGAATGACATCTAGTAAATGTCATTCTTCTGATAGCTTACCCTATAATTCCCCCTATGACAATCACTACATGTCACCATGGGGTGGAAAGAAATGTACAAGAACAAAGCGCCTGACGGCTCCCATAATATTTGCGGCCGGAACATCAAACAATACAGGAAAGCGCTGCCAACAAAACCGTCCCAAAAGGTGTTTTCCGCGATGCTTCAGGTGGAAGGGCTGGACCTTGACAAGAACGCGGTCCAGCGCATCGAAAGCGGAAAGCGGTTTGTGACGGACATTGAACTCAAGGTCATCGCCAAAGTGTTGAAGGTTTCCTATGAGGATTTGCTGGATGCTTGAGATTTGCCAACAACCTGAAGCGCGCCCTCCCCCAGAAAACGGGGAGGGCGCGTTTTGAGGCCAGAATCCGGTTTGCGGTAGCCTTGCCGCAAACCCCTTTCCCTCATTCCGTCATCATTTCAAGAATCACGCCGTCGGTCTCCCGCATGCCGTTTCTTCCAAGGCGGCCCACGTTGGCGATGGTGTTTTCCACGCCCTTCTTCACGATCCCCTCGCCGCCGCGAAATTGCCGCCCGGCCAAGGCCATCTCCCAGCCCAGCAGGCCCGCGTCCACGGCGCAGGCGATCTTGGCGGCGCAGGAGGGCTTCGCTCCGTCGCAGATGGTGCCGGAAAGAATGGCCAGGCAGTTCACAATGGTGTGGTTCACCAGGCGCAAATCCCCGCCGTGAAGATAGGCAATCCCCGCGCCGCCGGCGCTGCCGGCGGTGATGGCTCCGCAGTAGGCGGACAGGCATCCGATCAGGGCCTTTTGCCGGATGGCGGTGAGGTTTGCCAGGGCCAGCGCCCGTAGCAGCCTTTCATGGGGCGCGTTAAGCTCCCGGGCATAGACCACCACAGGCACGGACACGGTGATCCCCTGGTTGCCGCTGCCTGAGTTGATGATCACGGGCAGCTCGCACCCGGACATTCTG
>JARKQO010000004.1 GCA_029974855.1 Eubacteriales bacterium | reverse complement strand
CGGGTGATGAGCCTGAACCTGCTGCTGGAAAACGACACGGACCCGGTGATCTGGCGGGGCCCGGTGCTGGCCGGGGCGGTGAAGCAGTTCTGGACCGACGTAATCTGGGGCGATCTGGACATCCTGTTCATCGACATGCCCCCGGGCACCGGGGACGTGGTGCTGACCGTGTTCCAGAGCGTGCCGGTGGACGGCATCGTGCTGGCGACCACCCCCCAGGAGCTGGTGGGCATGGTGGTGGAGAAGGCCTTCAAAATGGCGGAGATGATGCACATCCCCGTGGTGGGGCTGGTGGAGAACATGAGCTATGCCCTCTGCCCGGACTGCGGAACCAAGGTGGAGCTGTTCGGCAAAAGCCGCCTGGAGGAAACCGCCCGGGCCTACGGGGTGGAGCTGTCGGCCCGGCTGCCCAGTGACCCCAAGCTGGCTGCCGGGGCGGACCGGGGCAGGATCGAGCTGTTTGCGGGCAGCTGGCTGGATGCTCTGGCAGAGGGCATGGTGGACCTGGCCCCCCGGAAGGAGAAGCAAGAATGACAAAGGAAAGCAAGGCCCTGAAGGCCCGGGAGTATTTTGAACAAGGCTATAACTGCGCCCAGGCCGTGGCTGCGGCCTTTACCGAGGAAATGGGCCTGGAGGAAAGCGCGGTGCTGGGGTTGGCCAGCGGTTTTGGGGGCGGCATGGCGGGGATGCGCCAGATGTGCGGGGCGGTCAGCGGCATGCTGCTGGCCGTGGGCCAAATCAAGGGCCACTACCCCCCGGAGGACCTCCAGGCCAAGAAGGATCACTATGCCAGGCTTCGGGACATGGCCGCCCGGATGGAGGAGCGGTACGGCTCCCTGAACTGCGGGGAGCTGCTGGCCCGCAACGAGCTCCAGGTGCAGCCCGATCCCAGCCCCCGGGACGCGGACTACTACGCCAGGCGGCCCTGTGCCCGGTACGTGGAAACCTGCGCCGGGATTTTGGAGCAGGAGCTGGGGGATGGGGAGCGGTAGGGGGACAGTGGGGGGGAGACGGTCCGGGGACGCTGTCCCCGGACCCCTGGCAGGGCATAGCCCTGGACCCGCTTTTGACCGGATTTCACCCAGTCAAGGGAGAGAGCAAAACGCCCGGCATGAAGGGCAGCCAGATAAGATCGCAAACCCGGATACAGCTATTTGCATGCTGTATTCGGGTTTGCTATAATAGAAAATCGGAGAACAAGCATAGGAAGTGTGGCTACACGCCCTGGGAACTTCGTATTGGAACTTTCCCAAACCCTGCTTCTCTTATTTCATATATTGGCCCATAAAATTCGTTACGATAGCGCATGATTGATGTGCTTTCGGGATGTTGGATGAACGCAGATGGTTTATGCCAAGGGAGGTACAAATGGAGGGCATCAAAACAGGATGGGAACGTGACAAAAGAACGCACTTTGACGAAATTACTGCCAATTACGATAAGGTAAGATGGGAATATCCATCCCAGTTATATACAGATATATTCGCTTACCAACAGACAGGCCCCGGAGCCGTGGCCCTTGAAATTGGCGCGGGTACGGGTAAGGCGACGGTTCCTTTCCTTACGGCGGGATATGCCGTAACCGCTGTAGAGCTTGGCGCGAACATGGTGGAGTTTTTGCTAGATAAGCTGAAAGATTATCGTGGATTCCAGGTTATGGCCTCCGCCTTTGAGGAGGCTGAATTAACCGATGACAGTTACGATTTGGTATACGCCGCTTCTGCGTTCCATTGGGTAGATGCGCAGATAGGATGCCCAAAGGTTTTTCGGCTCTTAAAACGAGGCGGCGTATTTGCCCTATTCCGCAATCATTTGGTCGGCGGCTATGGATTTGATGAAGATATTCAAGAGCTATATGAAAAGTATTATCTCAGTATTTATCCCAGAAATACAGCGCCTGCCAAGAAAACCCGGGTGGAATTGTCTCAGCCTTCCGAAATCAAGCGAGGTTACGGGTTTGATACCATGGAGCAATACGGGTTTACCGAGATCACAATGAAATTTTACGAGGCTACACGCATCTACACTGCGGACGATTATATCGCCTTGCTTGAAACATACGCGGATCATAGGAGCTTGCCTGAAAGCAATAAAGCCGCATTGTATGCGGGGATCAAAAAGTCAATCATGGGGAACGGCGGCTACTGTAAGCAAGATTATTTGTTTCAATTGTATATGGGAAGGAAACCCTAGGGTATAAACATCTTGTACGTTTGCTTTTTTGCCGGCAGTTGAATCATCCGTTTTATAACACAAGGCAAAACCGGTGAGGATTTTCCCCTCGCCGGTTTTGGTTCTCTTACGTCACCGCTCCTTTATAGCGGGCGTTTATGTGGGATTTATGTAGGACGCATGCTTGGGCCTAGGGGTGTTTATGATGGGTCCAGGGGCGAAGTCCCTGGCTTAGCCTGTCCTGGCGGGGTTTGGGGTGGAACCCCCAAGACGTCCCTTTATTCCATCTCCATCCGCCCGTGCTTGGGCTCCCCCAAGGTACCGCTGGTCCAGTGCCTGCGGCACAGGCTCACGTAGCTTTCGCTGCCCCCCAGCACAATCTGCTCGCCGGTTTTCACCACCTGGCCGTTTACCACCCGGGCGTTGCACAGGGCTTTTTTGCCGCACCAGCAGATGGTCTTGACCTCCTCGATGGTATCGGCCCAGGCCATCAGCCACAGGCTGCCCTCAAAAAAATTGCCCCTAAAATCCGCCCGCAGACCGTAGGCGATCACCGGCACGTTCTCCTCGTCCACGATGCGCACCAGCTGCTCCACCTGGGCCTTGGTAAGGAACTGGGCCTCGTCCACGATGACGCAATCATAGTCTGCCACATGGAATTGATCCAGGTCCTCCATGAACTCGCACTCAGAGCACAGCCCGCAGCGGGACACGATGATCCGGGCTCCGTCCCGGCTGTCCAGCCTGGGCTTGAGCATCAGCACCCGCTGGCCCCGCTCCAGATAGTTATGCCGCACCATGATGGCATTGGCGGTTTTGCTGGAGCCCATGGCTCCGTACCGGTAGTAGAGCTTGGCCAAGGGGCTCGCCTCCAGGTCAGTAGAATTGATGGAAGCATAGCACAGGGAGCGGAAAATGTAAAGGCGGGGAGCGGCGGACAAGGCGGAGGGATCGCCGGGCCGAGGTTTGGGCAGTCCTTCTGCCATCCCTGTCAGCCCGGCGACCCCTGGGAAACCGAAAGGCGCTGCCATAGGGCCCGCGCTTTTCGGCGGATAGGGCTATTTTTTGAGGATCAGCGCGTTATAGACGGATTCCTTCACCGTACCGGTCCGGGGAACGCCGGTGGCATGTTGCCAGGCCAGCACCATTTCCCGGGTGGCCGCGCCGTAGTATCCATCGCTGTCCGGGGGGGAGGTAATGGCCGTGCCGTAGCCCATGGTATTAAGTTTGTTTTGGAGGGAGCTGACCTCCTTCCCCCGGCTGCCCACCGCCAGCAGGAAGGCGGTGCCCAGCCGCACCTTCTTCTGGGCCCTGTTCAGGCTGGCCAGGGTCCTGCGGCCCACAACGCCGTCCACATGAAGGCCCCGCTTGGTCTGGAACTTGCGAACGGCTAGCTCCGTCATGTCACCATACTTGCCGTCGATGGCGCCCTTGAAGTACCCGGCGGCGGCCAGGGCCCTCTGCAAATTGGTGACCCTGGCCCCGGTGCAGCCATAGTACAGGCTTCTGGGGTCCTTGGGCACAAAGGCGTTCTTTTCGGAATTATTCGTGGTGTTGATGGCTTTGCTGCCGCCCTCCAGGAGGGCTGTCAGCGTCCGGTCCCCGGGCTTGCCGTCCGCCTTGAGGCCGATGGACTTTTGATAACGGTACACGGCGCTTTTGGTCGCAGGGCCGAATTTGCCATCCACGGAACCTTTGAAATATC
>JARKQO010000583.1 GCA_029974855.1 Eubacteriales bacterium | reverse complement strand
TTCTGCCCATGGATGAGGCTTTTTCTGCCAAAATCGGAGGATATATGCTGCGCTATAACCGCCTGGATGGCCTGTCATACGAAAGGGAGGGAACCAACGGTGGAAGAGAAGGAGTTTAATCTGCTGAGGGAGGGGTGGATCAGGCTGATGCTTCCGGATGGGGACATCCGGGAGTGCTCCATGCTGGAGGCTTTCCGGGACGCCCACCTGTACCGGGGCCTGGCGGGAGAGCTGCCTACGCAGGATGTGGCGGTGCTGCGGGTGCTGCTGGCGGTGCTGCATGCGGTGTTCTCGGCCTACAGCCCGGAAGGAAGCTTTGCGGAGCTTCAAAGCCCGGCGGAGGCGCTGGCCCGCTGGCAGGCCCTGTGGGAGCGCAAGGCGTTTCCCTATGAGGTATTGGAGGTCTATTTGACGCATTTTGAGGAAAGGTTTTATCTGTTTCATCCCAGCCGTCCCTTCTACCAGGTTCCGGGCTTGGATAAGGGCACGGAGTATACCGCGGCGAAGCTCAATGGCGTGCTGGCGGAGAGCGGAAATAAGCTGCGTCTTTTTCCCGCGCGAACGGGCAGGGGGAAGGAAAGCCTTTCCTATGCCGAGGCGGCCCGTTGGCTGCTCTATGTCAACGCTTTTGATGACACCTCCGCAAAACCGTCACGACGGGGCGAATCAATGCCCAGCCCCGGGGCGGGATGGCTGGGCAAGCTGGGGCTTCTTACCGCTCTGGGAGAGAATCTCTTTGAGACCCTGATGCTGAACCTTGTGCTGGCCCGGGATGAGGGCAATGATCTGTGGGGAGAGGAGAAGCCCACCTGGGAACCGGATATGCCACGTTCGGCGGAGCGCACGGAGATCCCTCTTCCTGACAATCTTTCGGAGTTGTATACGCTCCAATCCCGCAGGCTGCTCTTACAAAGAGGGGATGAGGGAGTGACAGGATACCTCCTGCTGGGAGGTGACTTTTTCCCGAAAGAGAATGCTACCGCAGAGCCCATGACCCTGTGGCGCATAGATGAAAAGACGGGATACTTGCCGCGCAGACACGACCCCTCGCGGCAGATGTGGAGGGATTTTTCCGCGCTCTTTGCCCAGGGGGGCTCTCGGGCACGGCCCGGCATCGTCGATTGGCTTGCCGCGCTAAGGGAGAAGGGGCGAATCACCCGTGCGCAGCTTCGCTTTCAAATTGCCGCGGTAAAGTATGGTGATAAGGATTTTTTCGT
>JARKQO010000553.1 GCA_029974855.1 Eubacteriales bacterium | reverse complement strand
TGGTCTGCCAGAAGTACTTCGTGGAAGGCATTGTGATGACGGGGATGAAGAATTGACGGGGGGGAGGGACGGTCAGGGGCGCTGCCCCCGACACCTCCGCCAGGGACTTCGTCCCTGGACCCATCATTCCCCCCGCTTCGCGGGAGCAAAAGAAGAGATAAAGGAGTATGATAAGACCGGGAGGCTCCTCACAGCACAAGAGCCTCCCGGTTTTTTACATCCCTTTTTACTCCTCTGGTCCTGCCCCCATTATCTTCTGGTTCAACTCCTTTACCTTCTCCACCGGCAGCTTCACCACCTTGCGGTCATAGGTCATCAGACCGTTTACCTCGGTTTCCACATCGCTCAGCTGCGTATACACGGCGGCGGCCAAGCCCCGGGGAACGGCGGGCAAAATCTGCGTCTCGTAGAGCTTTTGGTACGCATCCCAAAGGGCCTGGGAGCTATCCAGGCGCTTATAGCCATAGTTCACGCTGCTGGCGCAATGGCCGGGCAGATGGAGGTTATAACCCCCGAACTCGCTGAGCACCACCGCCCGGCCCAGCTTATCGGGCTTGAACCGGTAGGGAACGAAGTACACATGCCAGCTTTTCAGCTCTCCGATCCCCTGGTCGTGCCAGCCGCTGGCATGGTCGATAGGCCGGCTGGGGTCCAGGGCCCGGAGCTCACGGCACACCGCCTTCGCGTCAAATTGTCCCCATCCCTCGTTAAAGGGCACCCACAGCGCCACCGAAGGGGCGTTGCCCAACTGGACCACCATTTCCCGGAGCTCTGCCATGTACTCCTTCCGGCCCTGGGCCGATTCCCGGGCAAAGGCCCGGTAGTGGCTGTCCTTCCGGTGCCAACCGCTGATCAGCGGCAAAGAGATCACCGGCAGTTTGTAGCGCCCGCCGCCGCTGGGCATGTCCTGCCACACCAGCATCCCCAGCCGGTCGCAGTGGTAGTACCACCGGGCGCATTCCACCTTGATGTGCTTGCGCAGCAGATTGAAGCCCATGTCCTTGGCAGTTTGGATGTCGAAGATCAGGGCCTCGTCGCTGGGGGCGGTGTACAGGCCGTCGCTCCAGTAGCCCTGGTCCAGCAGTCCGTTGTGGAAATAGGGCTTGCCGTTGAGGAATAAGCGTTTCACGCCTTTAGCATCCGCCCGGATCTCGGTATCCCGCAGGCCGAAATAGCTTTCCACCTTGTCCTGGCCGAAGGTAACGCTGAAATCG
>JARKQO010000528.1 GCA_029974855.1 Eubacteriales bacterium | reverse complement strand
CTGCGCTACGCGCCCTTTTACCGGACGGTCAAGGAGCTTATCCTCTCCGGGGCCCTGGGCCGGATCATTAACCTCCACATGATGGAGCAGGTGAGCTATTTTCACGAGTCCGTTTCCTACGTGCGGGGCAAGTACGCCTCCCCGGAGCTCTGCGGCTCCGGCATGCTGCTGTCCAAATGCTGCCACGATTTGGACATTTTGGCCTGGCTTATGGCGAACAGCCTTCCCTCCCAGGTGTCCAGCCTGGGCTCCCTGTTTCAGTTCAAGCCCGATCAGGCGCCAGCTGGGGCGGGCGGCCATTGCCTGCTGGACTGCCCCGTGGAAAGGGACTGCGTCTACTCTGCCAAGCGGCTCTACCTGGAGTCGCCCCAGCGCTGGGCCAACAACATCTGGCACGACAGCGGCCTGGGGGACCCGTCCCAGGAGGAAAAGTTTACCCTCCTATCCCAGCCGGAGAACCCCTACAGCCGCTGCGTGTACCGCTGCGGCCTGTCCATTGTGGACCATCAGTCCTTGCTGATTGGCTTCCGCAATGGGGCCACGGCCACCTTCAGCATGAACGCCGGGGCCTCCGCCTCCTCCCGGACCCTTCACCTCACAGGCACCAAGGCCGAGGTGGTGGGGCGCTTTGAGGAGGAGCGGCTGACCCTTTTGCGCATCGCCCCGGAAGCCCCGGTTGGCAGGCTGGAGGAGGAGGTCAGCGTGGCTCCCTCCCGCCAGGGGGATGCCCACGGCGGGGGCGACCAGGCCTTGGTAATGGACTTCGTAGCCCTTTTGCAAGGCCAGCAGCCTTCCCTTTGCTGCACCTCCCTGGAGGACTCCATGGTGGGCCACCGGCTGGCCTATCTGGCGGAGGATTCCCGGCAGCGGGACGGTGTGATGCTCCCCTTCTGATGGGGCCGCCGCCTGCCGGGGCTCTCTCTCCGCCTCCGCTTATCCCAAGGAAACAGATAAGACGTATGGTAATGTTCTTCCGTATTTGTCACATTTATGGGTATAAAGTATTAATATCCTATTATGATATTTCAAAATCCCATCAATGTTGGAAACGGTCCTTTTCAAATCCGTCTTTTTGATGTATAATGCATACAGACTCAGGTTTCGTACCGTTTCAAGTAAATAGGAGGGAAAACAACTATGAGAAAAATCGTCGCCCTGTTCCTGGCTCTCTTGATGAGCGTCTCCCTGTTCGGCTTCGCCGCCGCCGAGGGGGACATCACCCTGGATGTGATCATCTGCCAGTACGGCAACAACACCAACAACTGGTTCACCGGCACCGGCATGAACGGCTCAAACTTCGTCAAGCTCTTTGAGGAAGCCAACCCGGGCATCAAGCTGAACCTGGAAGTGGTGTCCTGGAACGATGTCTATACCGTCGTCAGCACCCGCATCAGCAACAACAACGCCCCCGACATCCTCAACCTGGACACCTTCGCGGATTACGCCACCGAGGGCCTGCTGCTGCCTGTAAAGGACTATTGCCCCGAGGAGCTGTTTAACGACTTCTTCCCATCCTTCATCCAGCAGTCCGTCATCGACGGCACCGTGTGGGCCGTGCCGGATCTGGCCTCTGCCCGCGCCATGTACTACAACAAGGACATGTTCGCCGAGGTCGGCATTGAGGTGCCCACCACCTGGGCCGAGCTGGAGGACGCCTCCCAGGCGATCGTGGATTTCTACGGCGGGGACGTGTATCCCTGGGGCCTTGACATGACCACCGACGAAGGCCAGGCCGCTTTCTCCTACTATGCCTGGAACAACAACGGCGGCTTTGTGGACGCGGATGGCAACTGGGCCCTGAACTCCCCCGCCAACGTGGAGGCCGTGAAGTTCGCCATCGGCCTGTACGAGAAGGGCTACACCAACCCCAGCCCCGCCACCCAGACCCGCTACGATCTCCAGGATATGTTCGGAGCCGGCAAGCTGGCCATGGTCATCGCGCCCAACCAGCTGCCCACCTACCTGGCCGAAAAGGGCTACACCGTCAACCTGGGCACCGCCGCTCTGCCTCACAACGAGGGCGCTGCCAACGGAGCCACCGGCGTCATGGACCGCATCATGGCCTTCAAGGATGATGCCTATCCCGATCAGGCTGCCCGCAACGCCGCCATCGGCAAGTTCCTGGAGTTCTTCTACAAGCCCGAAAACTACACCGGCTGGGTGAGCATGGAAGGCTTCCTGCCCGCCGTTTCCTCCGCCGTGTCCTTCCTGGTGGAGGCGGACCCGTCCTTTGAGGCCTGGCTCAGCGTGCTGGACAGCTGCCAGTTCTATCCCACCGCCAAGGCGGAATGGATCGACGTGAAGCAGGGCGTCATCGAGGTGGAGCAGAACGCGCTGCTGGGCGGCGATGTCCAGGCTCTGCTGGATGAGCTCCAGGCCAAGGTCGCCAAGTAATTTTACCGATTTCCCGCAGAGGGCCCGGCAAGGCCGGGCCCTCTGACTAGGTTGACATGATACCAAAGGAGGGCAACCTATTGAATTCGATCCTGATCCGTCACAAATGGGAACCTTATGTATGGCTATTGCCCAGCATCCTGCTGATGACGATCTTCGTTATCTTCCCCATTGGGATTGTATTCAGGCTCTCCTTCAGCGAGATTTCCAAAGCCGGAACCGTCGGCGCTTTCACGGGATTGGAAAACTTCCGCCTTGCCGTCACCGACAAGGTTTTTGGCACGGTGATGCTCAATACCTTCTACTGGGTGGCCTCGGTGGTGATCATCTCCACGCTGCTGGGCTTCATCGTCGCCATGGCGATGAACAGCGGCTTCCATGGCCGCAAGCTGGCCCGCTCCATCGTAGTCTTTCCCTGGGCCACGTCTTTGGTGATCCAGGCCTCCATCTGGAATTATATCATCAACTTTGAATACGGCAATCTGAACAACGTTCTGTTGAACCTGGGCATCCTCAAGGACGCCGTCAACTGGCGTTCCTCCTATCAGATCGAGTTTATCTGGGAGTGCGGCGTCGGCATCTTTGTGACGATCCCCTTCGTCACCTTTTGTGTGCTGGCAGGCCTGCAATCCATTGACGGCGCGTATTATGAGGCCGCTACGGTGGACGGAGCGGGCTTCTGGAACAAGCTCACCAAGGTCACTTTGCCCCTGGTGCGCCCGTCCCTGACGGTCAGCACGGTGCTGAA
>JARKQO010000354.1 GCA_029974855.1 Eubacteriales bacterium | reverse complement strand
AAGGGCCAGATGAAGAAGATTGAGTGGGGCAGCCAAATCCGCAGCTATGTGTTCCAGCCCTACACCATGTTAAAGGACAACCGCACATGCTTTGAAATGGGCAATGTGGACGATGTGATGGACGGCAACCTAGACGGCTTCATCACCGCGTACCTGAAAATGCAGTAAACCGCAGCCTCATGGCCGACACAGAGGAGGAGTTCTGATGGCGGAGGACAAGGGCATTCTGGGCAACATCACCGAGAATTTGGTGGACAACCTGAAGGACAAGGTGGACCCCTCCAAGCTGCTCAGCGAGAAGAATCTGCAAAAGAAACGCAACGCCTTCTGGACCTGCCTGATCGCGGCCTTCCTGCTGGTAGCCTTGGCCTTGGGGGCGGCGGTGTACTACAACGCCACCAAGGTGAGCCTGCTGACGGAGGGCATCCAGCAACACGTGGATTTGGCGGCTGTGGGCCTGACGGAGGACAGCGCCAAAACCTTTGCCGTCAGCACCCTGGGGTATTTACAGGGCCAAACCGGCGAATGGGCCCCGCTGCTGGTGGTAGGCGACCACATCCTCCCCATTCCGGATTCCTTCAAAGCCCATATGGCTACGGTGAAGGGCTGGTTTGGCTCCGCTACGGCGGTGCTGCTGGCGGGGGTGGCCATCGCGTTAGTGCTGCTGGGCCGGGCTTTGATCGGCGTCAAGGGCTCCAAAAAAGGCAGCTTCTCCTTGGGGGGCTATTACATCGGCGCGCTGGTACCCCTGGTTTTGATCGCCGGCGTGGGCCTGTGGGGCTATTTCAGCTTCGACAGCCTGTGGAACCTGCTGCACAAAGCCTTGATCCCAGACGGCATCTTCAGCGCCACAGAGCCCGTCATGCAGCTGTTCCCTGTGGGGCTCTTCGCAGGTTATGCCAAGCCTGTGGCCCTTACCTTCGCCGTTTTGGCGGCGGTGGTGCTAGCCTTGCCTTTGATCCTGTTCCCCCTGTCCAAGGTGCTGACCGCGCTGCTGGGCAAGAGCGCCGGCAGCGGCTCCTCCGGGAGTGGTTCTTCCCGGGGCGGCAGCCGGAAAACCGGTACCTCCCGCAAGGCCAGTACCGCCCGCAAAACCGGCACGGCCCGCAAGGCCTCCGGCTCCTCCAAGAAGACCACCAGCGCCAGCAAGTAGCAATCACAGCAGGATAACGGCCCTCAGGAAGGAGGCGTTCCGATGGCGGAGGACAAGACGGACCCCTCCAGCTTGCGGAAAAAGCAAAGTTCCTTCTGGATCAGCCTGATGGTAGCCCTCTTTCTGATGGCCCTATCCCTGGCCACGGCGCTGTACTACAATGCCTCCCAGGTGAGCCTGCTGACGGAGGGCATCCAGCAAAACGTGGATCTTGCGGCGGTGGGCCTGGACAACGACAGCGTTGAACCCTTTGCCGTACTCACGCTGGCCTATTTGCGAGGCCATACCAAAGAATGGGAGCTCTACGGGATGTTGGAGGAGCCTCTCCTCCCCGTCTCCGGGGCCTTTATGTCCCACATGGCAACCCTCAGGAGCTGGTTTGCCCCCGTCGAACTCCTGTTGTTCTTGGGGCTGAGCATTGTCCTGCTGTTACTGCCCTGGGCGCTGTATGGCTTCAAAAGGAACAAGGACCGCTTCTCTTTCAGGGGCTACTACACCGGCGCGTTGGTTCCCTTGGTTTTCATCGTCGGCGTGGGCCTGTGGGGCGCTTTCGATTTTGAAGGGCTGTGGAACCTGCTGCACATGGTACTGATCCCCGATGGCCTCTTCAGCGCGGCGGAGCCTATCATGCAGCTGTTCCCGGTCCAGCTTTTCGCCGGGTATGCCAAGCCTGTGGCAGTTACCTTTGGCATCATGGCGGCGGTGGTGCTGGCATCGCCGCTCCTCCCGTGTATTACAAGTCCCTCCTCCAAGAAAACCACCAGCGCCAGCAAGTAAAGGAGCCTCATGAACACCCCAGCCGAAATGAAAGCCAAATTGGAAGCCTTGCAGCAAAGGGCTTCCAATTTTCAACCGGGAACCCCGCCCATCCGCGTCCTGGCCCTGGAAAGCAGTTGCGACGAAACCGCCGCCGCCGTGGTGGAAAACGGGCGCAAGGTGCTCTCCAATATCATCTTTTCCCAGGTGGACATCCACGCCCTGTACGGCGGGGTGGTGCCCGAAATCGCCAGCCGCGCCCATGTGGACGCCTGCGACCGGGTGATCGACCAGGCTCTACGGGAGGCGGGCCTGACCTTGGGAGAGATGGACGCTTTGGCCGTCACCTACGGCCCGGGCCTGGTGGGGGCGCTGCTGACCGGGGTCAGCTGCATGAAGGGCCTCAGCTACGCCACCCGGCTGCCCCTCATTCCCGTGAACCACATCGAGGGCCATGTAAGCGCCAACTACCTCTCCGCCCCGGACCTCCAGCCGCCCTTTCTCTGCCTGGTGGTCAGCGGCGGCCACAGCCACCTGATCCGGGTGGAGGAGTACGCCACCTATACCCTCCTGGGGCAGACCGTGGACGACGCCGCCGGGGAGGCCTTTGACAAGGCCGCCCGGGTGCTGGGCCTCAGCTATCCCGGCGGGCCCCTGCTGAGCCGGCTGGCGGAAGGCGGGGATGATACGTATTTGAAGCTGCCCCGTCCCTCTCCGGAGGGCCGGTACAACTACAGCTTTTCCGGCCTGAAAACCGCCTTTCTCAACGCCTGCCACAAGCTGGAGCAGAAGGGCGAGCCCTTGCCCAAGGCAGATCTGGCCGCCTCCTTTGAAAAGGCCGTGGTGGACAGCCTGTGCGAAAAGGCCCTGCTGGCCATGGAAGAAACCGGCCTTGGCACCTTGTGCCTGGCGGGGGGCGTTTCCGCCAACCGCCGCCTCCGGGAGCAAATGGAGGCGCTAGCCAAAAGCCACGGCTTCCGGCTGTGCCTGCCGGAGCTGTGGCTTTGCACGGACAATGCCGCCATGATCGGCAGCGCCGCCTATTACCGGCTGCTGCGGGGCGAGACCGCCAGCCTGAGCCTGAACGCGGTACCCGCCCTGCGGCTGGTGGAATAGGGCTTTCCCGGCTCAGCCGTTTCCCCCCCTTTGCCAGTGCTTTGGTTTTTGCGGCTGGCGGGAGGCTTCGCCCTGGGGCTGTTTCTGTTGCTCCGGCTCCCCCTGGGCACCCACGCTCTCCAAGGCGTCCCTCCCCCCAACCGATTCCCCTGAAAGGTCCTGGGTGGGGCCCAGGTTCAATTCCCCCAAAGTCCCTTCGTCCTCCTCCTGGGCCAGCCGCTCCAAAGCGGCCCGGAGCTTGCGGGGAATGGGCACCCCGGCCAAAGCCAGGTTTTCCAGCAAGGACAAAGTCTCGTTGCTGATATAGAACCAGGTTACCGCGCTTTGAAACATGGCGTTTCCCTGGCCGATGAAATCGTCCAGGGCATAGGCCAGCAGCACCACCAGCAGCATGAGCCCCTTTTTCAGCAGGCCCTTGGCCCCAGCCGCGCTGGACAGCCCCCCGGTGACGCTTTTTCTGCTCTTTTTCAGGATGGCGGCCACCACGCCGCTGAGATAGTCCGCGATCATCAGGGCCAGCAGCAGCACAATGGCCTTGTTGTCTCCCGTAACCATCCCCTGGAAAAACCCGGCGGCCAGCATCGCGCCCTTCACGATCAAGTCCCAGGTATGCCGCAGAAAGCTGCCCATGCCCACGCCCCCTTTGGGGCAGGATATTCCACCCGGTCCGCGCTTATGAACTGGAAAGGGGCCGCTCCCTGGGATGGAAGCGCCCCAAATTTCCCAAAAGGAAGGGATTGCATGGCTTTTCTGTTGCCGCTGCTGGCCCGGCCCCGAGCCCTGAAGGCGCTCACTACCGCCCGGGAGCTATTGTCCACCGTCACGCCGCTGCGCTCCGACTGCGGCAAATATTGCGATCATGCCTGCTGCCAGCCTGATGACACCGGGGAAAACGGCATGCTGCTCTTTCCCTTTGAGGAGCATTTTTACCGCAAACCCATTCCCGGTTTCCCCTTTCGCCTGCTGCCGGATGATTCCGTGCTGAAGGGCGGCCACCGGCTGGTCTGCGAGGGCTATTGCCCCCGGCAGCACCGGCCCCTTTCCTGCCGCCTCTTTCCCCTGCGCTTGCGGATCACTCTGGACGAGGCCGGGGTACAGCCCGGCATCCAGGCGGAAATCGACCCCCGGTCCTGGGCCCTGTGCCCCCTGCCGGAGCGGGGCGGCCTAAGCGCCTTCGCCCCCGCCTTTGTTCAGGCTGTGGAACAGGCCGGGGCCCTTTTGGCCCAAAACCTGTGGCTCTTGCGGTTTTTGGTGGTGGAGCAGGAAAAGCTGGACCAGGGCAGGAGGCTGTAACGGGGGGCGGCCCGACGGGGGGCAAGGGGCGTCGCCCCTTGCATCCCCACCAGGGACTTCGCCCCTGGATCCACCTTTGCCCGCGTTTCACGCGGACAAAAATCATAAATCATAATGCATGGGTTCTTAGGGACTTAGTCCCTAAGCAGGGGTTTGGGGACAGCGTCCCCAACGTCCCCATCGTTTTCCCCCTCCATCCACCGCTCAATCCAGCCCCTCACGGACCGGTTCATCTCCGCCATGAAGGGGCTGCTCCATTTGCGCTTTTCCATGGCCAGCACAGCCTGGGGGAAGCCCTCTTTTCCGGCGGCGGCCCGGGCGTTGTGCATGGCGGCTAGGGCTTCGGGCCCATGGTCCCGGTAGCCGTTTTCATGGACCAGGCTTTCCAGGGGAAAGCGGGCGGGCTTGGTCCGCTCCAACTGCTGCCGGGTAGGAGTGCCGATACAGAGCATGGCAACGGGCATGGCGAAGCGGGGAATATTCAGCAACTGGGCAATGGTCTCGCCGTTTTCCAGCACGTCGCCGATATAGCAGGAGCCAAGGCCCAGGGCCTCGGCGGCCACCACGATGTTCTGGGCGGCGATGAGGGCGTCGGAAGCAGCCAGCAGCAAATCCCCCTGGGCCGGGGTGCGGGGCGTTTGGACCCCGGCGGCGATAAAGCTGTCATACCAGCGCTGCCAGTCCGCCAGAAACACCAGCACCACGGGAGCCGTGGCGATGAAGGGCTGGTTGTCGCACAGCACCGCCAGGCGGTCCTTGATCCCCTGGTCCGTGATATCCAAAATGGTATACAGGCACATGCAGCCAGCTGTGGGAGCGGCTACCGCCGCCTCCAGCAGCCGGCGTTTTTCCTCCGCCGTCACCGGCCGGGCCGGGTCGTACACCCGCACGCTTTTGCGGGCCTGGAGCTGGCGAAGAACCTCGTTTTCCATGGGAACCCCTTCCTAGGCCTTCATCAGCTTCACCAGCACGGCTTTTTGGGCGTGGAGCCGGTTTTCGGCCTGATCAAAGATTTCGTTGGCATGGGCCTCCAGCACCTCCTCGGTGATCTCCTCCCCCCGGTGGGCCGGGAGGCAGTGGAGCACCATGGCGGAAGGCTTAGCCAGGGCCATCAGCTCTTCATTCACCTGGAAGGGGGCAAACTCCTGCTGACGCTGTACGGCTTCCTGCTCCTGGCCCATGCTGGCCCATACGTCGGTGTACACCACGTCCGCGTCCTGTGCGCAGACCTTCACATCCTCGGAGCAGGTGAATGCGCCGGTTTCAGCGGCCCAGGCCATCAGGGCGGCGTCGGGTTGGTGGTTCCGGGGGCAGGCGATGGCCACCTCCATACCCATTTTGATACAGCCCACGATCAAGGAGTTGGCCATGTTGTTGCCGTCCCCCACGAAGCAGAGCTTCAGGCCCTTGAAGCGGCCCTTGTACTCCCGGATGGTCATCAGATCCGCCAGCACCTGGCAGGGATGGGCGTAGTCCGTCAGCCCGTTGATAACGGGGATGGAGCCGTACCGGGCCAGGTCCTCCACCTCCTGCTGGGCAAAGGTGCGGATCATGATGCCATCCACGTACCGGGACAGCACCCGGGCGGTGTCCTGCACCGGCTCCCCCCGGCCGATCTGCAGATCCCGGCTGGACAGGAACAGCGCGTTGCCCCCCAGCTGGGCCATGCCCACCTCAAAGCTCACCCGGGTGCGGGTGCTGGCCTTCTGGAAGATCATGCCCAAGGTCTTGCCCTTGAGAATCGGGTGGTCGATACCGTGCTTGCGCTCGTACTTCAGCTGGTCCGCCAGGTTCAGCACCTCGGTGATCTGGCTGGCGGGCCAATCCCCCAGCTTGAGCAAATGCTTTTGATTCTCGTTCATGGGGCCATAACCTCCTTGATGTGGTGTAGGGCTTGTTTCAGTTCCTTCCAGGGAATGGTAAGGGGCGGCAGCAGGCGCAGCCTGTTCTTGGCGGTAAGGGCCACCACGCCCCTTGCCAGCAAGGCGGTAACCACCTCCCGGGGGTCCTTTTCCGTTTCAATGCCCAGCATCAGCCCCAGGCCGGTAACGCTGCGCACCCCCGGGGCGGCTTCCAGCTCCCGGCGAAGGTACTCCCCCTTGGCGGCCACCTGGGCCAGGAACTCCGGGGTCAGGCGTTCCAGCACCGCCAGAGCCCCGGCGGCGCACACGGGGTTGCCCCCGAAGGTGGAGCCGTGGCTGCCGGGGGTAAGGGTGTTGGCTAGCTTTTCCCCCAGCAAACAAGCGCCCATGGGGAGCCCTCCCGCCAGGCCCTTGGCTGTGGAAAACCCGTCCGGTACCATGCCGAAATGCTGGAAGCTGAACAGCCGCCCCGTGCGGCCATTGCCGGTCTGCACCTCATCCAGCAGCAGCAGCACCCCCTTTTCCCGGGTGAGGCTGCGGGCGGCCTTCAGGTATTCCGGGCTCAGGGGCAGCACGCCCCCCTCCCCCTGGATGGTTTCCAGCAGCAAAGCGCATACGTCTTGCCGCCGCAAAGCCGCCTCCAAGGCGGGAATGTCATCCGGAGGAATGTGGGCAAAGCCCTGGGGAAAGGGCCCGAAATGGTGATGGAAGCTATCCTGGCCCGTGGCGGCCAGGGTAGCCAAGGTGCGGCCATGGAAGCTGCCCTCCAAGGTAAGGATTACGGGCCTTTGGTTTTCCCCATACAAATCGGCGGCGTATTTCCGGGCAGCCTTGATGAGGCACTCGTTGGCCTCCGCCCCGGAATTGCCGAAGAACACCTTCTCCATGCCGGTGCGCCGGCACAGGGCTTCCGCCAGGCGCACCTGGGGCTGGGTATAGTACAGGTTGCTGGCATGGGCCAACGTTTTGACCTGCTTGCACACCGCCCGCTGCCAGGCCCTATCCCCGTGGCCCAGGCCGGACACGGCGATGCCGCTGCCCATGTCAATGTAACGCTTGCCTGTTTCATCGTACAGGTGGCAGCCCTTGCCCCGCACAAACACCGGGTCAAAGCGGGCGTAGGTATTTGCGATATACTGTTTATCCCGGGCTTGCCAAGTGCCATGGATCATGGACGCTCCCTCCTATTCCCGCCTGTTACCGGAACATCGTGCCCACGCCCTCGTCGGTGAGGCACTCGATCAAAATGGCGTGGGGCACCCGCCCGTCCAAAATGAATACCTTGCCCACTCCCCGGCGGATGGCCTCGATGCAGCATTCCACCTTGGGGATCATGCCTCCGGAGATGATCCCCTCCCGCATCAAAGCCGGGGCCTCGCTGACCTGAATCTCCGGGATCAAGGTGCTCTCGTCCTTGGGGTTGCGCAGAATCCCCCGGATGTCCGTCATGGAGATCAGGCTTTCCGCCTTCAGCTCCGCCGCGATGCGGGCTGCGGCGGTGTCGGCGTTGATGTTGTAGGCATTGCCCTGGACATCGCAGCCCACGGTGGAGATCACCGGAAGATAGCCCATGTCCAGCACGTCCAAAATGGGCTGGATGTTCACCTGGGTAATCTCCCCCACAAAGCCGTGGACCTGATCCAGCTTTTTGGCCAGCAGCATATGCCCGTCCATGCCGCACAGGCCCATGGCCTTGCCCCCCATGGACTGGATCAGGCTCACCAGGCTCTTGCCCAGCTTGCCCGCCAGTACCATCTGCACCACCTCGGCGGTTTCCGCGTCCGTAACCCGCAAGCCGTCGATGAACTGGCTCTTTTTGCCCAGCTTCTCCAGCAGCTCGCTGATCTCCGGCCCCCCGCCGTGCACCAGCACCACCTTCATGCCCACCAGCTGCAGCAGCAGCAAATCCCCCATGACGGCCTTTTTCAGATCGTCGTTGAGCATGGCGTTGCCGCCGTATTTGATCACCACGATTTTGCCGTTGTACTTCTGGATGTAGGGCAAAGCCTGGATCAGCACCTGGGCCCGCTGGTCGATGGTGAGCATGGATGTTCTTCCTTTCCGTCAGGTGCGGTAGTCCCCGTTGATCTTCACATAGTCATAGGTCAAATCGCAGCCCCAGGCGGTGGCGGAGGCTTCCCCGCTGTGGAGCTCCACCAGAATGTCAATTTCCTCCGCCTCCAAAATTTCCTTGGCTTGTTCCTCGTCGAAGGCAACCCCCGCGCCGCCCCGGCACACCGCCAAAACCCCCTTGGCGCTGGCAAAGTCCAGGTCGATCTTGGATACGTCCAGGGGAACCCCGGCGTAGCCCAAAGCGCAGAGCACCCGGCCCCAGTTGGCGTCCGCCCCGAAGAGGGCCGCCTTCACCAAGGAGGATTTGATGACGCTTTTGGCGCAGGCCTTGGCGATTTCCGTGGTGGCGGCCCCGGATACTGCGCAGGTCACCAGCTTGGTGGCCCCCTCCCCGTCCTTGGCCATGATCCGGCATAGGGCCTCGCACACCGCCCGCAGGGCTGCCTCCAGCACGGCATAGTCCGGGTGGGAGGCGTCGTCCAGCAAAGGGTTCCCGGCGGCTCCGTTGGCCAGCAGGCTCACCATGTCGTTGGTGGAGGTATCTCCGTCCACGGAAAGCATGTTGAAGGTATCCTGTACCACAGCGGACAGGGCCTGCTGCAGCACCGCCGGAACCACCGCCACGTCGGTGGTCAAAAAGCAAAGCATGGTGGCCATGTTGGGGCAGATCATGCCGGAGCCCTTGGCCATGCCCCCCAGCACGCAGGGCTTGCCCCCCAAGGTAAAGGACACCGCCACCTCCTTGGCCACGGTATCCGTGGTCATGATGGCCTGGGCGGCCTCCGCGCCTCCCTCAGGGGTAGGGGAAAGGGCCGAAGCCAACATACCCATGCCCTGGGCAAAGGGCTCCAGGCTCATTTCCTGGCCGATGACCCCTGTGGAAGCCACGATGACGTCCTGGGCCGCCACGCCGGTATGCTGTTGCACCAAGGCGCACATGCCTGTGGCAATCTCCATACCGTTGGCGTTGCAGGTGTTGGCGTTGCCGCTGTTGCAGATCACCGCCTGGGCATAGCCGTCCGCCAGGTTTTCCATGGTGGCGGTGATGGGCGCGCCCTTTACCAGATTCTGGGTGTAGCAGCAGGCCGCCGCGGCCCGGCAGTCGCTTACAATCAGCGCCACGTCCCGCTTACCGCGGTTTTTGCGGATGCCCAGGTGCTCCCCGGCGGCGCGGAATCCCTTGGGGGCGGTGACCCCGCCGGGAAGAAAGGTGAAATCCATGGGTAAGCCTCCTTGGTGTTTCATGATGCGGTGACCAGCCCGGCAGTTTCCGGCAGGCCCAATCGCAGGTTCATGCATTGGATGGCCGCGCCGCTGGCTCCCTTGCCCAGGTTGTCAAACCGGGCGTAGAGGATCATCCGCTGGTCGTTGCCTGTGACAAAGAGCTGCATGCCGTCTGTGCCCGCCAGGGCCAGAGGGTTCACATAGGCTTCCGGATTGGGGGCCAGCACGGAGATCAGCGGTTGGCCCCCGTAGTGGTCCCGGTACAAGGTGGTGAGCCTATCGATGGCTCCCCGGGCGCCGGCGGCAACGGCCCCGGAGGCGGTGAACCAATCCAAAGAAAGGGGCAGGCCCACCAGCATGCCGCTGTAAAAATCGCAGACGATGGGGTTGAATACCGGGGGCTTCCCCAGGCCGCAGATTTCCTGGATCTCCCGCAGGTGCTTGTGGTTCTGGGCGACTCCGTAGGGCCGGGGCGCGGCTAACGCTGGGCTGCGGTCCGGGCTTTCATATTCTCCGATCATGGCTTTGCCGCCGCCGCTGTACCCGGTGAGGGAGGTCAGGACAATGGGGGCGCCGGGGCTGAGGATGCGCTCCTTCACCAGGGGATACAGCAGCGCGCAGGCCCCCCCGGCGTGGCAGCCGGGCACGGCGATGCGGCTGGACTGGGCCACCCCTTGCCGGAACCCGCGGTCCAACTCCGGGAAACCGTAGGCGAAGCCGGGATGGGTCCTGTGGGCCGTGGAG
>JARKQO010000471.1 GCA_029974855.1 Eubacteriales bacterium | reverse complement strand
AAATCGCTTACCAGGTGGGCTATGACAATCCCAGCTACTTTTCAAAGCTCTTCAAAAAGCTTGAGGGAGTCACGCCCAACGAATACCGCGCCCAGGCGCGTCAGGAGGGAAACCGATGAAGAAGCTGCTTCTGTGCGGCTGTGTGGCGGCGCTGCTCCTTTCCGCCATCCCCGGGTGGGCGAAAAGTCCGGGCTCCCATACGTCCCTGCGCTGGATGGCCTACAACGCGCGGGGGGTACGGACCGAGTACCTGGCCTATCTGGACCGGGAACTGCCGGACATCTCGGTGCAATATGATTTTGTGTCCGCGGACTACTTCACCGCCACCCTCAACGCCCAGCTTCTCGCGGGCCGTGGCCCGGATGTGATTGAGGGGGGAGGGGAAACCCGGCTTTTGTCCAGCACGGGCAAGCTGCTGGATCTGACGGGGCAGCCCTTCCTGGCCCAATACCGGGCCTCCGCTTTGGCCTCCTTTTCGGTGGACGGCAAAGTGTACGCCATTCCCCTGCAATCCTGGTTTGAGGGGATCTATTACAACAAGGCCATCTTCAGGGAACTGGGCTTAACCCCTCCCCGCACCTTTGAGGAATGGATCCAGCTGCACAAGGACCTGCGGGCGGCGGGGATCAAGCCCCAGACCATGGGCGCCCAGTCCTGGGAGCCGCTGATGAAGCAAAGCATCGGCATCGTCAACAACGAGTTTTACGCCCGGGCGGAGAACGCGGGCTTTGACGCGGCCTTTGAGGCCGGGGAAGCGAAGCTGGCCGAGGCCTGGCTGCCCGCCGTCACCCTCTGGTCCCGGATGATTGAGGAAGGCTGCCTTACCCCGGACATGCTGGGCTACAGCTATGAGCAGGCCCTGGAGGAGTTAGCCACCGGGGGCGCGGCGATGTGGGAAAGCGGCCCCTGGTCCGTGGGCGAGCTGATTAGGATCAACCCCGGCCTGGACTTGGGCATGTTCCCGATCCCCGGCGTCAGCGCTGGTGGCGGCTGGCTGGTGGGCGGCCCCGGTTCCGCCCTGGCCATCAACGCGGATTCCCCCTACCAGGAGGCAGCCCTTCGGATGCTGGCGGCCACGGCCACGCCCGAGGCCCAGCGGGCGCTGCTGGCGGACAATGTGGGCGAGCCCTACCTGGAGGGTGTGCCGGCGGAGTTTGGGCCCATCTATGCCGACTGCCAGGAGGCCTTTGCCCGGGAGCATGTGTACGCCCCCTGGACCGCCGCCTGGACCTTTGGCAACCCCGTCGTGGAAGCCTACGGAAAGGCGCTCCAGGAGGTCCTGGCGGGTACAAAGACCA
>JARKQO010000349.1 GCA_029974855.1 Eubacteriales bacterium | reverse complement strand
CCAAAAAGGAGGCCCGGCGCTTGTCCACATAGCTTTCATAGGGGCCAAAGCCAAAATACCGGGCATTCTGTGCCTCTTTGGGCAAATGCAGCCGCAGGCCAAATCTGGGAAGGGGCGGCATGGCCCCGTCCTTTTCGCATTGGAAGGAACAGTGGATGGCCCCATCCGCGCCTACGGTATACCGGGCCTCCACCCGCAATATGGGCTGAAGGTACACCGGCGCAAGGCACTGGCGGCAGGTGATGACCCCCAGGCCGTTTTCCGCTTGCCCCTCCGCTTCGTACGCCCTTTGGACGGCCCTGTCATAGCCTGCCCGCCGCCAGTGGGCAACGATCCACCGGTCGTTGTCGGTGGGGGCGCGCCAGATATTCAGGGTCACGGGCGCGGTGACCAAAGGCCGGTTCCGATATACCAGCTGGTCAAAGGCCCCCAGGCGCACATCGAACCTGTAGCGGAAATCCGGTCCGGTGACGGTGATGTACCGGTGATCCCGCCGCACCTCCACAGCCCCTGAAATCATGAGGGGAAGTTTACGTTTTTCCCTGCGAAGCACGATCTGGTCCCGGCCCAGGAATGTGCCTTCCGGTATGAGGGGATGGCCGGCCCTGGCCCGGTAGGTGAGGTTCAAAAAGCAATCCCCCGTTTGCGGCGGCTCAAGGGCCAGGCGGACAGCTTTTTCTTGCCGGGGCGGCAAAGAAAACGTGGGGATATCGCCTTTTTGTACTGTCCTGCCGTCCTGCGTCACCTCAAAGGAGACGGTCAGCACGTCCTTGGCGTCCACAAAGTCCAGCTTGCTGGCAAAGACCACTTCACCTAAGCAAATATCCCCGGCCCTGGCCCGCACCGGACGGATCACGTTTTGGTATTCCTTCAGCCCCGTGTGGGGCCTGCGGTCCGGATACACCAGGCCGTCCACGCAGAAGTTGCCATCATGGGGGAATTCCCCAAAGTCCCCGCCGTACCAGTATTTCTCCTTTCCGTCGGCGGTTTTGCCCATATACACGGCATGGTCGCACCATTCCCACACGAAGCCGCCGCACAGGCCGGGGTATTGTTCCATGGCCTCCTCATAATCCTCCGCGTCCCCGGGTCCGTTGCCCATGGCGTGGATGTACTCGCACAGCACATAGGGCTTTTTCCCCTGCCCGCTTTCAAAATACTCCCGGATCTCCCGGAGGGATGGATACATGCGGCTGTGCACGTCCAGGGCGTCCTGGCTGGCGGGGTCGTCCTTGGAGTGGCCCGCCGCCCCCTCGTAATGGGTCAGGCGGGAGGGATCGTACCCCTTGACCCACCGGGCCGCCGCCTCGAAGTTGACGCCGTAACCGGCCTCGTTGCCCAAGGACCAGAAGATCACGGCAGGGCAGTTCTTGTCCCGGATCACGCAGCGCTGCACCCTGTCCAGGATGGCATCGGCGAAGCGGGGGTCCCTGACCAGCGCCCCGTGCTTGACGGCCATATCCTCCGGGCCCAGCGTTTCAATGCAGCCGTGGCTCTCGATATCGGCTTCGGCGATCATGTAAAACCCGTACAGGCCGCAAAGCTGCGGAAACCAAGGCGCGTTGGGATAGTGGCTGGTACGGATGGCGTTGATGTTGTGCCTTTTCATCAGCGTCAAATCTCTGACGGCCTGCTCCCGGCTGATGGCGCGACCCGTCACCGGGTCGCTGTCATGGCGGTTGACGCCCTTGAATCGCACCCGCTGGCCGTTGAGCAAAATGATCCCGTCCCGGACCTCGATTTTCCGGATACCCACCGGAACGGCAATGGCTTCCCCGCCCCCTGACAGCAGCAGCGTATACAGTGCCGGCGTTTCCGCCGTCCACAGCGAAGCGTTGTTCAGCGCAAAGCCCGCGCCCTCCGTCCCCCGCTTCCGGGCTATCTCCTTCCCGTCCGGGGCCAGCAGCGTGAAATCCAGGGGGAAGGGGTCCCCGGCATAATCCAGGGCCACTTCGATGGAAGCGCCCCGGAAATCCCCATCCGGCAGGGCACGCACAGTCAGGTCCCACACGTGATTTTGGGGCCTCAGCAGGAGGGATACATCCCGGAAGATGCCGGACATGCGGAACTGATCCTGGTCCTCCAGGTAGGCGCCGTCGCACCATTTCAACACGGCCACGGTCAGGGTGTTTTCCCCGGCCCGGGCGTAGGGGGTGATCTCAAACTCCGACGTGGAATGGGAGACCTGGCTGTAGCCCGCGAACTGGCCGTTGACCCACAAATACAGGCAGGAGTCCACCCCCTCGAAGTTCAGGTAGCAGCGCAGGGACGTATCGACAAGAGAAAAGCGCCTGCGGTACACGCCGCAGGGATTTTCCCTGGGCACATCGGGCGGGTCGTAGGGAATGGGATACTTCACGTTGGTATATTGATGGCGGTCATACCCGTGGTTCTGCCATACCGAGGGAACCGGGATCGTCCTTTCCCCAAGGGGGAAGTCCGGGTGTCCGATGTCCTCCGGCACGTCCTCCACGCTTTCAAAATAGGCAAAGG
>JARKQO010000439.1 GCA_029974855.1 Eubacteriales bacterium | reverse complement strand
CTCGATGAGGCAGTCCGGGGAGCCCACCCCCATCAGGTATCGGGGCTTGCCCACAGGCATGTGGGGCATGATGGCCTCCAGCATCCCGTACATCACGGGCTTGGGCTCCCCCACGCTGAGGCCGCCGATGCCGTAACCGATGAAGTCCATGTCCGCCAAAGCCTTGGCGCTTTCAATGCGCAAATCCTCGTAAAAAGCCCCTTGCACAATACCAAATAACGCCTGGTCCCCGTCGGTGTGATGCCGCTGACAGCGGGCGGCCCAGCGGTGGGTCCGCTCCATGGCGGCCCTGGCGGTGTCATGGTCGCAGGGGTAGGCGGTGCACACGTCAAAGGCCATGATGATGTCCGCCCCCAAAGCGTGCTGGATGTCCATGCTGATCTCCGGGGAGATGAAGCGGCGGCTGCCGTCCAGATGGCTCTGGAAGGTGACGCCTTCCTCTTTGATCTTGCGGATGCCCGCCAGGGAAAACACTTGGAACCCGCCGCTGTCCGTGAGGATGGGATGGTTCCAGGCCATGAATTTATGCAGCCCCCCCGCCTCCCGCACCAGCTCCTCCCCGGGGCGCAGGTGCAGGTGATAGGTGTTGGACAGCAAAATCTGGGTGCCGATCTCCTCCATCTCCCGGGGGGTCATGGCCTTCACGGTGGCGGCTGTGCCCACGGGCATGTAGATAGGGGTATGGACGTCCCCGTGGGGGGTGTGCAAAACCCCCAGGCGGGCCCCGGTCTGCCCACAGGTTTTCAAAATTTCAAAACGGAACTGGGAGGCTTGGGAACCGCTCATGGTTTCCCTCCTTGGTTTGCGTGCTGGGCCCGCTCCGCCAGAAAGCCCTCCAGGGGCCCGGCAAAACGGGCGAAAGCCTTCCCACGGGGAGGGCTCACAAAGACCAAATTCTCCTTGGTGGTGGGATGGGCCAGCCGCAGCACGGCCCCCCACAGGGCGATGGGCTCCCCGGCGGCATCCACCCCATAGCGCATGTCCTGGAGGATGGGGTGCCCCAGGTGGGCCAGCTGCACCCGGATCTGGTGCTTGCGGCCCGTTTCCAGCCGGATGTGCAACAGGGCCGTGTCCGAAGCCCCGTCCCGGGCCACAGTGGCATAGCGCAGCACAGCCCGCTGGGGAGAGAGTTGAAGCTCTCCTTCCCCCACCACCCTTACATTCCCCGTACCCTCATCCTTTTCCAGCCAGTTCTCCAAAACCCGGCCATCCGGCACCCCGCTGCCATGGACCACAGCCAAATACTCCCGCTCCATGGCGTGGCCCCGAAGCTGCTCCGATAGCCGGGCCGCCGCCTTGCCGGTGCGGGCCAAAGCTACCAGGCCGCCCACGGGCCTTTCCAGCCGTTGCACCAGGCCCAGGTACACGGCCCCTGGCTTATGATACATTTCCCCAATATAGCGCTTCATGCGCTCCAGCAGACAATCATCCCCGGTGATATCCCCCTGTGTCAGCAAATTGGGGGGATTTTCCACCACCAGCAGGTGGTTTTCCTC
>JARKQO010000412.1 GCA_029974855.1 Eubacteriales bacterium | reverse complement strand
GAGTGCATTGTCTGCGGCCAATGCGTCGCCCGATGCCCCTTCGCCGCTTTCACCGAACAGGCGGGAGAGATTGTTTTTGACGCCGCCCTGTGCCGGGGTTGCGGCCTGTGTGAAAGCACCTGTCCCACCGGGGCCATCCGCATGACGGCCCGGCGGGAAGCCCCGGCAAGCCCGGAAGCATAGGAGGCGGTTATGGGAATAGCGGTAGCGTTTGAAGCGGTGGGGAAGCGATTCCCCGGCGCCCAGGGGGACGCGGTGGCCAATGTGACCTTACAGGTGGAGGAAGGGGAGCTGGTGACCATCCTGGGCACCTCCGGCTGCGGAAAAACCACGCTTTTGAAGATGGTGAACCGCCTGTACGAGCCGGATCAAGGCGCGATCCTTTTTTACGGCCAGCCCATCCGGAGCATGGACCCGGTGAAGCTGCGCCAGCGGATCGGCTATGTGATCCAGCAGGTGGGCCTGTTTCCCCACATGACCGTCGCGGAGAATATCGCCACGGTGCCCAAAATCCTGGGTTGGGAGAAAGAAAGAATCCGGGAGAGGATTCATGAGCTGCTGGAGCTCATGGAACTGGACCCTTCCGTCTTTGCGGAAAGATACCCCCGGCAGCTCTCCGGAGGGCAGCAGCAGCGGGTGGGCCTGGCGAGGGCCTTGGCGGCGGATCCGCCCCTGATGCTGCTGGATGAGCCCTTTGGCGCCATTGACGCCATTACCCGCCGCAACCTCCAGGATGAGCTTCTGCGCATCCATCAACGGTATGGCAAGACCTTTTTGTTCGTCACCCACGACATCTACGAGGCCTTCCGCCTGGCTACCCGGGTGCTGATCATGGACAAGGGAACGGTGCAGCAGTTCGACACCCCCGGAAGCATCCGCCGGGCTCCCGCCAATGCCTTTGTGGAGCAGCTGGTATCCTCCGCGGCGCAGCAGCAGGCCGAGTGGACCCTGGGGGGAGGGATCTAGGGATGATCGCGTATCTCGAAAAATACCCGCAAAAGATCATCGGCCCGCTCCTTTCCCATCTGGAGATTGTGGGCGTCACCCTTCTCCTGTCCCTTCTGTTCTCCTCTTTGATCGTGGCCGCCGTGCTGCGTTCCCGGCTGCTGTCCCAGGTGGCGGTTGGGCTCATGGGCGCGGTATACGCCATCCCCAGCCTCGCCCTTTTCGCGCTGCTGATTCCTTTTCTGGGCCTGGGGCAAAGAACGGCCATCCTGGTGCTTACTCTGTACAATCAGTTCATTTTGGTGCGCAACATTCTCTCCGGCTTTCGCGGCGTCGATCCCGCCGTCGTGGAGTCCGCCGTGGGAATGGGCATGTCCCCCTGGCGGGTTTTCTTCAAGGTCAGGCTGCCCCTGGCCGGCCCGGCCATCCTGGCGGGGATGAAGATTGCGGCGGTATCCACCATCGGTATCGCCACCATCGCGGCCACCATCAACGCGGGAGGGCTGGGGCAGATCCTCTTTGACGGGCTGCGCACCAGAAACACGGTCAAAATTCTCTGGGGAGCGCTGCTCTCCTGCGGGCTGGCTGTGATCGCCAACCTTCTGTTCTCCGGCTTGGAAAAGCGGGCCAGAGGGTATGTAATCGGGAAAGGAAATGAACCATGAGCTACGAAGCCTACGAGGACCTGAGCCTTGCCTTTGACACCAAGCAGCTCCACACCGGGTATCATCCGGAGGATCACCACCGCTCCAAGGCGGTGCCCATCTATCAGACCGCCGCCTTTGAGCTGGGGGATTTTGACCGCTGCGTCCGCCTTTTTTCTTATGAAGAGGTGGGCCATTCCTACGTGCGCTTCTCCAATCCCACCAATTTTGTGCTGGAAAAGCGGATCGCGGCTTTGGAGGAGGGGAAGGCCGCCTTGGCCCTGGCCTCCGGCATGAGCGCCATCTCCTCCATCTTCCTGAATCTGGCCCAGGCCGGGGATCAGATCGCGGCGGCACCCACACTGTACGGCGGCAGCACCACGTTGCTCAAGAAAGTGCTTCCCTCTTACGGCATTACCCCAAGCTGGATCGGGAATCCCGATGATCCGCAGGATTACCGCCGCACCCTGAACAAGCATACCAAGGCCATTTTCATCGAAAGCCTGGGCAACCCGGGCATGAACATCATCGACATCGAGGCGGTGGCGGCCATCGCCCATGAGCACGGCATTCCGCTGGTCATCGACAACACCTTTGCCAGCCCCTACTTGCTGCGTCCGTTTTCCTTCGGAGCCGATATCGTTATGCACTCCGCCACCAAGTACCTGGGCGGCCATGGAACCACCATCTGCGGCATCGCGGTGGAAAAAGGCGGCTTTGACTGGCATAATGGCAACTTCCCGCAAATGGAGGAGTTCTACCGGGAGTATCAGGGGAAAATTCCGGAGGAAACGCTGCGAAGCACCCTGTTCACCCAGCGGCTGCGCATCCGCTTCCTGACGGAGCTGGGCGGGCATCTCAGCCCCACCAGCGCCTTTTACATCCTCCAGGGCATGGAAACCCTGTCCCTGCGGATGCAGCGGCACGCGGACAATGCCTTGAAGGTGGCCGCTTTTTTGGAGGGTCATCCCGCCGTGCGCTCGGTGGCCTATCCCTCTTTGCCCTCCAGCCCCTACCATTCCCTGGCGCAAAAGTACTTTCCCAAGGGCTCCGGGGCCATTTTAAGCGTGCGGCTGCGGGGCGGCCTGGCAGCGGCGAAGCTAGCGCTGGAAAAGGTGCGGATCTTTGATTACATGGTGAATGTGGGGGACGCCAAGTCTTTGATCGTCCACCCGGCCACCTCCACCCATTTTGGGCTGGCCCGGTCGGAGATGGAAAAGGCGGGCGTATACGAGGACACGCTCCGCCTTTCCGTAGGCATCGAGGATGCCGGGGATTTGATCGCGGATCTTGCCCAGGCGCTGGAATGACGCGGAAAATCAGGCATGAAAGCTCTGCCTGGGCATCCCAAGGAGCGTCCTCCATGTGCTCCGGTACCTTGTCCATCTCTTCTTAGGAGATGGTGGCGGCGGGCTCGAAGCGAATGGCTTTGGCGTTGATCAGGGTACCGGCGGTCATCACCCGGCGGGCAAACATACCCTTGTATCAAAACTGACGTTTTGATTTGAACGTTCTGCTA
>JARKQO010000411.1 GCA_029974855.1 Eubacteriales bacterium | reverse complement strand
ATGGGGGTGTAGTAGCTGTCCCCCATGTAGTAGGCGGCCTCCGGGTAGAGGAACAGGGAGATGTACTGGGTGGGAAGGCCCATGTAGTAGTAGGGCTTGAGCATGAACTCAAAGAAGTTGTGCATCTGGAAGTGGAGGCTTTCGTTTTTGATGGCCGGGCTCAGGAGATAGCGGTAGCTGTGGTAGCCGTCGTACACGAAGGGCAGGCGCTCCTTGCCGTCCAGGTACACTGCCGCGTTCATGTAGACCCGGCTGTAGGGGTTCAGCCATTTCATGGCGTCCACATGCCCCTGGACGCTGATCTTGTTCAGAAAGGCCTCCCAATCCCGGAGCCTGGAGGTGCTTTCCGGGAACCCATCCGCGTGGAGCCCCAGCTTCAGGGTGAACTTGGATTCCGTCGCCGGGTCCTGGGCCAGGGCCGCGGCCGGAAGCAGGCAAAGGCACAGCAGGGCAATGGCAAGCCGCGTCAGGAAACCATGGTTCATGTTTCTTCCTCCTTCAAAGCCGCCCGGTTGGCGGGGTTACTGCTTGTTCTTGTGGGCGGCCCGGGCCCGCTGCTCGTGGCTCAGCTCCCGCTTGCGCATGCGCAGGCTCTTGGGGGTGATCTCCAGCAGCTCGTCGTCGTCGATGAACTCCAGGCACTCCTCCAGGGTCAGGGGGTGCACGCTCACTAGGCGCAGGCTGTCCTCGCTGGCAGAGGCGTTGCGCATGTTGGTTACGTGCTTCTGCCTGCACACGTTCACCACCAGATCATCCGGCCGGGCGTTCTGGCCGCAGATCATCCCCTTGTACACCGGGGTTTGGGGATTGATGAACAGGGTGCCCCGCTCCTGGGCATAGAACAGGCCGTAGTTGGTGGCCTCCCCGTCCTCAAAGCACACCAGCGCCCCCGCGCTGCGGTGGGGGATATCGCCCTTCACCGGGTCGTAGCGCTCAAACACCGCGCTCATGACGCCCTCGCCCCGGGTGTCCGTCATGAACTCGCTGCGGTAGCCGAACAGCCCCCGGGAGGGCACCAGAAACTCCAGCCGCACCCTCTCCAGCCCGTGCATGCCCTCCAGCACGCCCCGGCGGCGGCCGATCTTCTCGATCACCGCCCCCGCGTGGGCCTGGGGCACGTCCGCCACCATCCGCTCCACGGGCTCGCACCGCACTCCGTCGATGTCCCGGTACAGCACCTGGGGCTTGCTCACCTGGAACTCATAACCCTGGCGGCGCATGTTCTCAATCAGGATGCTCAGGTGCAGCTCCCCCCGGCCCCGCACCTCAAAGGCGTCCGGGGTTTCCGTCTCGTTCACCCGCAGGCTTACGTCGGTCTGGAGCTCCCGCATCAGCCGGGCCCTGAGGTGGCGGCTGGTGACGTACTCTCCCTCCCGGCCCGCGAAGGGGCTGTTGTTGACGCTGAAGGTCATGACAACGGTGGGCTCGGAGATGCTCACAAAGGGCAGCGCCTCCACCGCCTCCGGGGCGCACACCGTGTCCCCGATGGACAAATCCTCGATGCCCGACACAGCCACGATGTCCCCCATAGCCACCTCGCTGGCGGGCAGGCGCTTGAGGCCGTCAAAGGAGTACAGGGCGGACAGCCGCAGAGGGGTGCTGGTTTCCCCGGTGTCGTAGTTGGTCTTGACCGCCTGCATCCCCTCGGTGAGCCTGCCCCGGGTGATGCGCCCAATGCCGATGCGGCCCACATACTCGCTGTAGTCGATGGTGGAGATCAGCGCCTGGGCCGGGCCCTCCATATCGCCCTCAGGAGCGGGAATGTACTCCAAAATGGCTTCAAAGAGGGGCTTGAGGCTGGTGCCGGGCTCGTTCACATCCAGGGTGGCCACGCCCCTGCGGGCGGAGGTGTAGAGGATGGGCCTGTCCAGGGCTGTCTCGTCCGCCCCCAGCTCGATGAACAGGTCCAGCACCTCGCTGATGACCTCCTCGCACCGGGCGTCGGGCCGGTCGATCTTGTTCACCACCACCAGCACCGGCAGCTTCAGGCTCAGGGCCTTCTTCAGCACAAAGCGGGTCTGGGGCATGGGACCCTCGAAGCTGTCCACCAGCAGCTGCACCCCGTCCACCATTTTCAGCACCCGCTCCACCTCGCCGCCGAAGTCCGCGTGGCCCGGGGTGTCCACAATGTTGATCTTGGTTTCCCCATAGTGTACCGCCGTGTTCTTGGCCAAAATGGTGATGCCCCGCTCCCGCTCGATGTCGTTGGAGTCCATCACCCGGTCCATCACCTGCTGGTTCTCCCGAAAAACGCCGCCCTGCTTGAGCATTTCGTCCACCAAAGTGGTCTTACCGTGGTCTACGTGGGCAATAATCGCAATATTCCGGATATCGTTACGAATCATGGATTCAGTCCTTTCAAGTGTGAGGGGGGGCAAGGGGCTCCGCCCCTTGCATCCCCGCCAGGGACTTCGTCCCTGGACCCGCTTTTGACCGCGTTTCACGCGGTCAAGGGGGAATATCCAATGGGTGGGAAAGAGATGCTAATCTCCTTCCGCCGCTCATTCTACGTTACGGGTTACTCGTACACCTTCCGGTAGGCGGTTTCCGCCAGCTCCAGGCCCGGGTTGTTCTCCTGGGCCAGGCGGATGGACCACTCGTTTTCAAAGAGCAGCACCTCCCGCTCGTCGCTGTCAAAGGCCCGGCCGCTGGTGGAGGTCAGCTTCAGCTTGTCGATGGGAATGGGGCTCTTGGTGACCCAGCGCACAAAGCGGAAGGGCAGGCGGTCCATAAGCATCGTGACCCCATACTCGCTTTTGAGGCGGTGCTCCAGCACTTCAAACTGGAGGACGCCCACCACCCCCACCAGGAACTCCTCCCGGCCCGTTTCCGTGCGGCGGAAGGTCTGGATGGCCCCTTCCTCGGCCAGCTGCCAAATGCCCTTTTGGAACTGCTTGCGCTTCACGCTGTCCTCGGGGCGGACCCTGGCGAAGTGCTCCGGGGCGAAGATGGGGATGGAGCTGAAATGGAGCTTCGGCCCTGTGGAGAGGCTATCCCCCAGGTGGAAGCAGCCCGGGTCGAACAGCCCGATGATATCCCCCGCGTAGGCAAACTCCACGGCCTCCCGCTCATCCGCCATGAACTGCTGGGGCTGCTTCAGCTGCATGGGCTTGTCCGTGCCGCTGTGGTACACCGTCATGCCCTTTTGGAACTCGCCGCTGACGATGCGCACAAAGGCCAGCCGGTCCCGGTGGGCGGGGTTCATGTTGGCCTGGATCTTAAAGATAAAGCCGCTGAAAAAATCCTCTGTGGGGGAGATTTCGCCCACATCGCTCATGCGGGGCAAGGGAGGGGGCGTAATGGACAAAAAGGACTCCAGAAAGGGCTCCACCCCGAAGTTGGTCACTGCCGAGCCGAAGAACACCGGGGACAGCTCGCCCCTCAGCACCGCCTCCAGATCGAAGGAATCCCCGGCCACGTCCAGCAGCTCAATCTCATCCAGCAGGCGCTTGCGGTAGTGGGCGGCCAAAGCCTTTTCCGCCTCGGGGCTATGCAAGGGCACAGTCCTTTCCTCCGCCAGGCTCATGCCGTGGTTGCCGCCGCTGTACAGCAGCACGTCGCCGCTGCCCCGGCGGTATACCCCCTGAAAATCCCCGTCCACGCCAATGGGCCAGTTCATGGGGCAGGTGCGGATGCCCAGCACGTTCTCCAGCTCCTCCATGAGGGCGAAGGGGTCCTTGGCGGCCCGGTCCATCTTGTTCACAAAGGTGAAGATGGGGATGTTGCGCAGGCGGCAGACCTTAAAGAGCTTGATGGTCTGCTCCTCCACGCCCTTGGCCGCGTCGATGAGCATCACCGCCGCGTCCGCCGCCACCAGCACCCGGTAGGTATCCTCGCTGAAGTCCTGGTGGCCCGGGGTGTCCAGAATGTTGATGCGAAAGCCGTCGTATTCAAACTGCATGGCGCTGGAGGTAACGGAAATGCCACGCTGCTTTTCAATCTCCATCCAGTCGCTGGTGGCGTGCCGCTCCGCCTTGCGGGCCTTTACGCTGCCCGCCTGGCGGATGGCTCCGCCGTACAGCAGCAGCTTCTCGGTCAGGGTGGTCTTGCCGGCGTCGGGATGGCTGATGATGGCAAAGGTGCGGCGGCGCTCGATCTCCGCCCGGATCTCCTGGGAAGCCACGGCTTGGGGCTGGGTCATGGGGGTTGGTTCCTCCGCTTCACATACAAATAGGATAAAGGGCATTCAAACAAATTATTGTACAATGGGGAAGCGGGGAATGTCAACCGGATGGTGATTTTTGTCCGGAAGAGGGCGGCTTTGGAACCGGGATGCCTTTTCCAAGGAAGGCGTGCGGGCATATGGGCGGAAGAATGGGGGTTCATGACGCCGGCAGGTTTTTGCATCGTTTCATTATATATGGGCACGATATTGGAGGACGAGCTCTGGATGCATATACACCGTCCGGCTGGCCGGGAGGCCGTTTGCGGCCCGAAAGGAGGGCTGAAGTGAAAAAAGCCCCCCAATCCTTCGCCGGATGTGGGAGGTCTGAGATGGAGCGGGTGATGGGAATCGAACCCACGTAACCAGCTTGGAAGGCTGGGGCTCTACCATTGAGCTACACCCGCCTGGGAACAAGCAGGCCCGGTCCTGGGAGAAAGAAGTGGAGCGGCAGACGAGATTCGAACTCGCGACATCCACCTTGGCAAGGTGGCACTCTACCACTGAGCTACTACCGCGCGGTCCACTGTTCCGATTTCCATCAGGGGAGGCGATTGGTGCGGACGAAGAGACTTGAACTCTTACGCCATGATGGCACCAGATCCTAAGTCTGGCGCGTCTGCCATTCCGCCACGCCCGCAGGTTCAACCATCCGCCATGATGATTGAAGGTGGTGACCCATCGGAGATTCGAACTCCGGACACCTTGATTAAAAGTCAAGTGCTCTGCCAACTGAGCTAATGGGTCTTGCTGCTCAAGGGTTACCGCTTGAAATCCGTCAGACCCCTTGACCTCGGCGTTGCGTCGTGCAAACCACGAAGGGGATCATACCATATCCAAAGGATTCCTGTCAAGGTGTTGGGCAAGAAAAAACTTTCGAAAAAAGAAAAAAAGGAGTTGACAAAGGAACGGCAGCATGGTAATCTAATCGAGCTCGCCTGAGAGCGACGAACCTTGAAAACGATATAG
>JARKQO010000379.1 GCA_029974855.1 Eubacteriales bacterium | reverse complement strand
GCCGCAGTACAGGCCCCAAAGCGGATGGAATCGCCAAAATCGTTGGCCACCAGACCGGGCATCACCGTGTCCAGGTCGATGACGCACAGGGGCTCGCGGGTGCTGGCATCCAGCATCACGTTGTTCAGCTTGGTATCGTTATGGGCCACCCGAAGGGGCAGTTCCCCTTTGCGCAGCAAGTCCATCAAAAAGGAGGCCTCCCCCTCCCGGGCCAGGGCAAAGGCGATTTCCTCCCGCACCTCCCGCCCGCGCCCCGCCGCGTCCGCCTGGGCGGCCTGGCGGAACTGGGCAAAGCGGTGGGGGGTATCGTGAAAGCGGGGGATGGTCTCGCTGAGGGTGTCCGCCGGGAAATCCGCCAGCAGGTTTTGGAAAGAGCCAAAGGCCACGGCGCTCTGGTAGAACTCCTCCCGGGTGGAGGCCTTCTCCAGGCACACGCTGTCGGCGATGAAATCATACAGCCGCCAGTATTCCCCCTCGTCGTCCAGGTAGTAGGGCCGGCCCTCCAGGGTGGGAATCAGGCGCAGGGAATGCCGGGGCCGGGGGTCCGCCTGGCGCAGGTGCCGGGTCACCAAGGCGATGTTGTGCATCAGGCCGGGGACATCCTTGAACACATGCTGGTTGATTTTTTGCAGAATATAGGAGTATCCCTCATCAGTTACCAAAAGATAGGTGCTGTTGATGTGGCCGTGGCCGTGGCGCTCGCATTGGACGGGGCTTCCCTTCACATCGAAGACCCTGGCAGCCTGGAGCATGGCGTTCCCTCCATCGTGTTTCATTGGCATGGCTGCGGCAAAATCCCCCTGGGGGGCTTTTGCCGCAAATCCTTGTTTATTAATACGTCATGCTTCGCTGTTTTTCCTGCGTGGGAAATATCTGCCGGGGTCCGGGTATTGGCCGCTGTCACCGCTTTTCCTTACAGCGCCTCCAGGCCCACCAAATCCGCCGCCACCCACAGCCAGCGGCCCGGCGGGGTGGTCCATACCTCCCGGTAGGTGGCGATGTTAGCCGCAGGCCAGTAGGGACCGTCCTCGTTGCCCCGGGTTTGGATGCCTACGGGCATTTCGCCCACGGTTTCTCCCAGGAGGGCCGTGTACTGCTGGCCGTAGTTGCTACCCTCCCCGTAGACCAAGGATT
>JARKQO010000371.1 GCA_029974855.1 Eubacteriales bacterium | reverse complement strand
GGGCATGGGCCGCCGGCGGCTTTTCTTCAAGATCAAGCTTCCCCTGGCCCTTCCCCTCATCCTCACAGGCCTTCGCACAGCGTCGGTGGAGGTGATCGCCAGCGCCACCCTGGCCGCCTATATCGGGGCCGGAGGCCTGGGCGTCATCATCATGACCGGCCTGGGGCTAAACCGTATGGATCTTTTATTGCTGGGCGGTCTCACCGTCGCCGTCCTCTCCCTGCTGGTGGATCTGCTCTTTTTCCTGCTGGAACGTTACGTCACAGCCTATCAACGAAAATGAATGGAGGAAATTTCCCATGAAAACCAAACGCAGCCGGCTTTTCACTTCCATCCTGACCCTGACCCTGGCTCTTTCCCTTGTGATTCCCGGTTTGGCCCTTGGCGAAGCTGCCCCCATCGTCGTCGGCTCCAAGGACTTTACGGAAAACCTGATCGTGGCAGAAATCTATGCCCTGGCCCTGGAGGACGCTGGCTTTCAGGTGGAACGCAAGCTCAGCATCGCCGGTTCCGTGGTGCACCAGGCGCTGGTGAGCGGGGAGGTGGACCTGTATCCCGAATACACGGGTACCGGCCTGCTCTCCATCCTCAAGCTGCCGCTGATCACCGATCCCCAGGAAGTTTACGACACGGTGAAGGCCCAGTACAAGGAGCAGTTTGATCTGGTGTGGCTGGATTACTCCGCCGCCAACGACTCCCAGGGGCTGGTGATCAGCAGCGCCGTGGCAAAGGAATTGGGGATCGTAACCATCTCCGATTTGCAGAAGAACGCCGACAAGATCCGCTTTGCTTCCCAGGGGGAATTCAACGAGCGGGAGGACGGCCTGCCTGCCCTGGAAAAGGCGTACGGCCCCTTCAACTTCAAGTCCATCGACGTGTTTGACAACAGCCTGAAATACGAGGTGCTGGCCGGCGGTCAGGCGGACCTGGCGGTAGCCTACACCACCGAGGGGGCGCTGGTGGACCCCCGGTTCCAGGTGCTGGTGGACGACAAGCTGGTATGGCCCCCCTACAACCTGGCCCCCGTGGTACGCCAGACCGTGTTGGACGCCAATCCCGGCGTCGCGGAAATCCTGAACGCCATCTCCGCGAAGATCGACACCGCTACCATCACCAAGCTCAACGCCCAGGTGGACGTGGAGAAACTGGAGTACGAGGAGGTTGCCAAGGCATTTTTCGATTCCCTGGCCCAATAAATGGTGAAAGGGGGCGTGTGATTTTGGGCACGGCACAAACGGATTTCGTCTCTCTCTTTCAGATCCCCGAGGTTGCGCTGCCCGTCATCCATGAAATCCTGCGCCCGGAAGAAATATTGCTGATGGAGGCCTTGGGCGGCATCGAATTCGATGCCGCCCAGGCCCGGCTTTCCCTGGAGGAGCACACGGGGAAAGGTTGGGGGCTGGAGGTCGTTCAGGAGCTCCTGGAAGCCGCCTACCGCCGGGGCGTGCTCGACGTGCGGGATGAAGCCCTGACCCGTTTTGCCGTGGGCACCTTCTATGGCCGGCTGGACATTTTCGCGGTGAAGGAACAGGAGGCGTACGGCGCCTTCTCCAGGGAAACGCGCACCGCCCTGGACGGCTGGTATTTTGACGCCTATGCCCGGAGGCTGGGGGACGCGCTTCAGCCTACGGGGGACCGGGTGGCCACCCTGGGGGAAACCCTGGCGTTCATCGACCGGGAAACGCGGCAGATCTGGCATACCGACTGCGATTGCCGCTGCCTGGCGGGCCATTGCGATAAGCCTGTGAACACCTGCCTTTCCATGCGCAACGGGCCCAACACCTTCGGCCACCGGGGGGTATCCCGGCCCGTGAGCAAGGAGGAAGCCAAACAGATCGTGCTGGATGCCCATCGCTCGGGGCTGATGCAGACCGTCAACCCCAACGGCATCTGTAACTGCTGCGGCGACTGCTGCTACCTGTTCAGGGCTCAGGCTCTGCGCGGGAGCGGCAGCGCCTGGCCCGAGGCCGCGCTGGTGGCTGCCTATCGGCAGGAGGAGTGCATTGTCTGCGGCCAATGCGTCGCCCGATGCCCCTTCGCCGCTTTCACCGAACAGGCGGGAGAGATTGTTTTTGACGCCGCCCTGTGCCGGGGTTGCGGCCTGTGTGAAAGCACCTGTCCCACCGGGGCCATCCGC
>JARKQO010000360.1 GCA_029974855.1 Eubacteriales bacterium | reverse complement strand
GCCTGGGCCCGGTTCACCACCGTAAGGATGATGACCTTGTTCTCATGGGTAAAAGCCCCCTCCCCCTTCAGCTCCGTGGCTCCCCGGTTCAGCTCCCCCACGATGAAGCCCACAATGGCCTCCGGGGCGGTGGTGATGATCTGAAAGCACTTGTGGATTTTGATATTTTCCAGCACCATGTCCACCAGCACCGCCTTGACGATGAGGCCCAGCATGCTGAACAGCCCCGTTTCCATGCCAAAGGCGAAGCAGGCCGCCACGGTGATCAGAAAATCCACGCACAGCAAGGCGTTGCCGATGTTCACGGAGGTTTTTTTCCGCAGGATCATGGCCACGATGTCCGTTCCGCCGCTGGAGGCGTCGATATTGAACAAAATGGCGCTGCCCACCGCCGGGAGCATCACCGAGAAGATCAGCTCCAGCAGCGGCTGGTTGGTCATGGGCTTGTCCATGGGAAGGAGGGCCTCCAGGGCCCAGATGAGGCCGGACATCAGCAGGCTGCAATAGGCCGTGCGCAGGCCGAAGGAGCGGCCAAAAAACAGGAAGCCCAGCAGCAGCAGGATCTGGTTGATGAGAAACACCAGGGAGCCCGGGGTTTGGGGCAGGTAATGCCCCAGCACCACGGAAATGCCGCTGACCCCGCCTGTGGAAAAGTGATTGGGAAATTTGAAGAAGTATACCCCGACGGAAATCATCACCGTGCCCAGGGTCATGAGGCCCAGGTCCTTCCACGAAAAGCCTTTCCCAAGCTTCAGCACGCTCATCCTCTTTCCCTCCGTGGGAGCGTTCTTTTCTCCCATTTGTGTAGTTTCCCCCGTTGCGCGTTCCTTATTTTATGCTACACTAGACTTGGTCGTCATTCCCGTTGGAAGGGCTCCGGGCCCTCCCCTTTCCATCCAAAACGGTACAAAGGAGGAATTCCCCCATGTCTCCCCTGCTGCTGGCGTTGCTTGGCACCACCTTCACCTTTTTGGCCACCGCTTTGGGCGCTGCCACGGTATTCTTCTTCCGCAAGGAAATTCCCCAGGGAATCCAGCGGGCCTTTCTAGGCTTTGCCGCCGGGGTGATGATCGCCGCCTCGGTCTGGTCCTTGCTGATTCCCTCCCTGGAAATGGCCCAGGAGCAAAACCAGGCCATTCCCTGGCTTCCGGCGGCGGGCGGGTTTGCGATTGGAGCGGCGTTTTTGCTGCTG
>JARKQO010000345.1 GCA_029974855.1 Eubacteriales bacterium | reverse complement strand
CGGTGAGCAGGCTTTCCGTGGAGCGGGAAAGGGCCCCGTCGTTGAGCCCCAGCAGAAACGCCGCCTCCATCTCCCCGGAGAGGTAATGGCCCAAGGTTCCCACGTGGAGCATGTGGGCCGCCGGGGGAAGGGAGGCCAAGGACAAAGCGGAAAAGCCGCTTTCCAACCGGTTGGCGATGTGTTTCAGGGGCACCCGGGCCCCGTTTTGGAGGGCGTGGAGCTGGTCCAGTATGGTCAGCACAGCCTCCCAGACCTGGCTGTTTTGCCCGGCCCGTACCTGTAAGCCGTTGGCCAGCAAGGCCTCCTCCTCGGCCTTCAAAGTCTCGTAGACATGGGCGCTTTGGAGCAGCCCGAACACCGCCTCCAAGGAGGCGTGGGCGTCCCGGGCCGCCACTAGGTTGGGCCGGGCTTTCAGCAAAGGCTCCATCAGCCGGGCCCGCAGCTCCTCGCAGGCGGCGGCGTAGGCCTTGTCCCCCTTGGTGAAGGGGCCCAGCCAGCGGTTATGGCGTATCCCGTAAGCCCGGGCGTAGTTCTCCAGCCGGCAGGCCTCCTCAAAGGACAGGGGGGCGTAGCCGCTTTTGAGCATCCCCAGCATGTCCTCGTCCCGGTAGCCCCCCGCCATGGCCCGCAAGGCGCACAGCAAATAGCGGATCAGCCCGTGGGAGGTGGCGGGGAGCTTCTGGTCCGTGTAAAAGGGGATGTCCGCGTCCCTGAGGGCCGCGCTCACCGCGAAGGCATAGCCGTTTTGGTCCGGGTACAGCAAGGCGATTCGCTCCAAATCCGTCCCCTGCTCCGCCAGGCGCAAAATCTGCCGGGCGGCCCAAGTGGCCTCCTCAAAGGGGCTCTGGTGCCGGGACAGGAACACGCTTTGTTGGGGCTCCCCCAACAGGGATGGGGGATGGGAGAATAGGGCCCTGTCCAGGTGGCGGATGGCCGGGGCGGCGGCCAAGGGCGTATCGGGCAAGGGCCGCAGCCTGGGGGACAGGCCCTGGGCCTCCAGCCGGGCCATGAACCGGCCAATGCTCTGGCGGATGGGCAAGTACAGCTCCCCGTCCGGGGCGCTTTCCCCGTCGCAGACCAAAGCCACGGTAAGCCGCTCGCACAGGGGGGCCATGGAGGCCAGCAGGTGCGTCAGGCTTTCGGGCAAGGCGTCAAAGCCGTACACAAACACGCTTTGCCCCGCCAGCAACCCGCTTTGGGCCAGCCGGGCCGCCACGTAGCGCATCCGGTCGTCCCCGTCGCTGAAGCGGCCCTCCAGCACCTTTTCGTAGGCGGCGAAGATGGCGGCGATGTCCCTTAGCTTGGGGCCGCTCTCCTGGGCCGAGGCGGCGTAGCTCTCCAACGCCTCGGGGGTCAGCCCCCCCTGCTTCATGTCCGTCAGCAAGGAGGCCACCTTTTGCACAAAGCCCTGGCGAAGCACCGAGGACCGGTAGTAGGCAAGGCTCTCCCCGCAGCGCTCCAGGGCCTGGCTCACGGCCATCTGCCGCCCGGGGCCGCTCAGGGGCAGGCGCTTATCGCTGCCCGCCGCCGCCAACACCCTTTCCCCCAGCCTGGAGGGGGACAGCACGTCCATGGTGAAAAAGCCCTCCAGGTTCAGCCGGTCCAGCAATTCCCGCTCCCCCTGGAGGGTGAACTGCTCCGGCACCAGCCACAGGCAGGGCTGGTTTTGACGGTGCAGCGCGCCAATGGCCTCCACCAAGGGGCCCAGCAAACGGTGGGCCCGGCCTGTCCACAGCTGGATATCGGGCATGGGGGAGCCTCCTTCCCGGGGAGCGAATTGAAAAACCTCTGTTCCCATGATATCATAAGTGCGCGAAAGCGCAAGAAAGGAAGTGGGCCTGTGGAGGGCGCGGATACCATTGTGGGCGTCGCCACGGCGCTGGGAGCCGGGGGCGTGGCCATCCTGCGGCTCAGCGGCAGCCGGGCGGAGGAGCTCTTTGGGCGGGTGTTCCGCTCTGGGGCCCGTACCCCCCCCTATGAAAGCCACAGGCTCATGGTGGGACAGCTGGTGGACGGGGACCAGGTTTTGGACCAGGTGATGGGGGTGGTGATGCGAGCCCCCAAGAGCTATACCCGGGAGGATGTGTGCGAAATCCACACCCACGGGGGCCATGTGGCGGCCATTTTGGCGCTGCAGCTGCTGGTGCGGCTGGGGGCCCGGCCCGCCGAGGCGGGGGAGTTCACCCGCAGGGCCTTTTTGAACGGCCGCATTGACCTGGCCCAGGCCGAGGCGGTGATGGGGGTGATCTCCGCCCAGTCCGCGGCGGCCCTGAAGGCGGAGCAGGCCCAGCTGATGGGGGGCCAGAGCCGCTTCGTGGCCCAGGCCCAGCAGGATTTGGTGGGG
>JARKQO010000296.1 GCA_029974855.1 Eubacteriales bacterium | reverse complement strand
GCTCATGGCGGATTACACCCCGCCCCGGGAAGGAGGTGCTCCTGGCGAGAAAGGCGATTGGAGCGATTTTGCCTTTGTCCAGGGATCTGCCGAGCGTAGCGGCAACCGGGAAGAAAACAACCGGGTGGGTGTCGGGGGCCGCTGGCGGGTGAATGACCGTTTCGGTCTTTCCGCGGAAGCCTCCGACGGTAGTCTGGGGGTGGGCGGCATGTTGGGGGGCGACTACCGGCTCTCGGATCGCAGCAATGCCTACCTGAACTACCGGCTGGAAACCGAAAGTCCGGATAACTACTACCGGGGCCGTAACGGCACCTGGGTAAACGGTCTGGACTACCGGGTCAGCGAGACGGTGCGCCTGTTTGGCGAAACCAGGGCGGTGCATGGGGTGGGGCCCGAAAGCTTGACCCAGGCTTTCGGGGTGGATCTGGCACCCAATGACCGCTGGAATTTCGGCACCAAATTCGAGATCGGCAAGGTCATGGATCCCCTGGCCGGGGATTTGAAACGCACCGCCGTGGGGTTTTCCGTCGGCTACAAGTTTGCCCGGCTCAAATATGCGGGCTCCATGGAATACCGTAACGAAGTCGGGGATGGGGGCAGCAATGACGAGGTGCGGCGCCGTACCTGGCTCATGCGCAACAGCCTCGGCTACCAGGTGGATCCCGCCTGGCGCCTGCTCGGCAAATTCAATCTGTCGCGCAGCAGCAACAGCCAGGGGGCATTCTACGACGGCAACTTCCGCGAAGTGGTGCTGGGGGCGGCCTACCGGCCCGTGGATAACGATCGCTGGAATACCCTGTTCAAATACACCAATTACTACAATGTCCCGTCCCCCGGGCAGCTGAGTGCCACTGGCAGCGTGGCTGACTATTCCCAGAAAAGTCAGGTGTTCTCGGTGGATACGGTCTGGGATGCGCTGCCCTGGCTTTCCCTGGGGGCCAAGTATGGCTTGCGCATCGGCGAGCTACGGGACAATAAGGTCGATGGCAGCTGGTTCTCTAGCCGGGCTGATCTGATGGTATTGCGCGCCGACTGGCATGTGGTACGGGAATGGGACGCGGTGTTGGAGTTACGCAAGCTGCGCGCCAAGGAGGCTGAAGATGCCCGAGCAGGGGCCTTGGTGGCCGCGTATCGGCATGTGGGCAAGAACGTCAAGGTGGGGCTGGGCTACAACTTTACCGACTATTCCGATGACTTGACGGATCTTTCCTACCGTAGCCGAGGCTGGTTCCTGAATGTATTGAGTACCCTGTGATCCCCAGGGGCGGCTGGGCCGCCCCTGGTTCAGGAGGAAGGAGGGTGTGTGGAGAACAAGAAAGTCACCTTGTCCGCATTCTGCATTCACCCGGAGGACTACCTCCTGGTGCAGCAGGCCATGGCGCTGGAGCGGGTGAGTCTGGCAGAGTTTCTGGAAATGGCGGCTTACCGCTACGCCCGCCAGGTTCTTGTCTATCACGGATTGCTGGAGCCGGTGCAGCCTCCCCCGAGAAAACTGCGTCCGGGCAAGGCGCCGGGCTGACTTTTTCGTCCAAGTCGGGAACCGCTCCGTCATCCAGTAAAGCTGCGCTACGGAAATCCATGGGCCCAGCGATTGCCGGATTTTGTGCGGGATCTTTCAAGCCTTCCTGGGGTGTAGTTGTGCATCGAAATTATCGAGGCTGGGCATGGGCAGGGGAACGTCCTGTTCCAGGTGCCTCAGGCGCTGTTGCCATTGTTCGAGAATCTGGCTCCGTTCCGGATCGGTGAGGTAGGGGATGTGCCAGCCGATGAAGGGCGGCAGTACCTGGAAGCCGGCGTAGGCCAGGGTGCCCTGCAGCAGGGGCTTCAGCAGTTCGGGCAAGGGGCCGTGTATTCCCTCGGGCTGGAACATGTGCACCTGGCCGCCCAGGGTGACGCTGACCAGGGCCCGCCGGCCCGCGAGGCCGCCCCGGTCGTAGAAGCGCTTGCCCCCATAGACCAGGCCGGAGACGAACACCCGGTCGATCCAGCCCTTCATGATGGCCGGGGTGGAGCACCAGTACAGGGGAAAGTTGAGGATCAGCAGGTCGCACCACAGGAGTTTGTCCAGTTCGGCCTGGATGTCCGGGCTCAGGCTGTGATGCTGGACCGCATGCCGCTGTTCCAGGGCATAGACGCAATAATCCGGATTGGCCGGTTCCAGGAAATCGTCAGCCGAGGCCACCGGGTTGAAGCCCATGGCGTAGAGGTCGGAAAGCTGCACTTCATGTCCCTGGAGGCTCAGGGTTTCCCGGGCGGCTTCCTTGAGGGCCGAGCTGAAGGAACGGGGTTCCGGATGGGCATGGACAATCAGGCATTTCATGGGTGGGGAGTGAGGTGGGAAAGGGAGCATGGTAGGCCATTCCTGATATCAACGAAGAACGGTGACAACAAAAGGGGCGCCAGGAAGGGGCATCCGCTAGCGGAGCTTACTCATGAAAGTGGATGTGAGCTTCTGCTCACGGGCGGGAGGATGTTTTCCGGTTTGTGGCATGAATATTCCGTGTGAATCTGTCAGCATGGGGTTCCTGCTGCTGGGTTTTTCTCGTCTTTTGGAGGTGGTCGATGAAGGGTGTGCTGGTTTTCTTGATGCTCCTGGGCGCATCCCTGGGGCATGCAGCCAGTTTCGATTGCGCCCGGGCACGGCTGCCGGTGGAGAAATTGATCTGCGGAAATCCGGATTTATCGCGTGCTGATGATGAACTGGGGTTTTCCTACGATTACCTGGAGACCCGTTGCCCCTCGCTTTTTGAGGGGCTGGATGTCCGGGCGACGCAAAGGAAATGGGTTGCCGGGCTGAGGAAAATTCCCGGCAAGGGGGCTCCGGAGGCAAGTCTGGCGGCTGATGCTTACCGGGAACGCAATGCCTTCCTCCTGGGGCTGGTATCCCAGTGTTCTCCAAATTATCCCAGGCCGGAATCCACCGTGGTCAGAGCCCTGGAGCTTGGCATGGCCCAGAC
>JARKQO010000288.1 GCA_029974855.1 Eubacteriales bacterium | reverse complement strand
TGGGGAGGGATCACCGTGGAAAAGCAAAGCATTGCGCAAATGGCCCACCAGGCCCGGGAGGCCTTTTTGACCCTGTCGGATACCCCGGCGGAGCTTCGCGACCGGGCGCTGCTGGCCATGGGGGAAAGCCTCCTGCGACATCAGGATGAGATCCTCCGGGCCAACGAAAAGGACGTAGCCCAGGCCAAGGAGGATGGCTTGGCCGCGCCCCTGGTAAGCCGTCTGACCCTAACCCCCGGAAAATGCCAGAGGATGGTGGAGGGTTTGCGGGCCTTGGCGGCTCTGCCCGATCCCCTGGGGCATGTGCAATACGCCAAGGAGCTGGCCCCTGGGCTTCGCCTGTACCGGTGCAGCTGCCCCATCGGGGTCATTGGCGTGATTTTTGAGAGCAGGCCTGATGCTTTGGTGCAGATTTCCTCCCTATGCCTCAAAAGCGGCAACGGGGTGCTGCTGAAGGGAGGCCGGGAGGCCATGGGCACCAATGAGGCTCTGCACGAAGCCCTGCTGGAGGCCACCGCCGCCCTGGGCCTGCCGGAGGGCTGGTGCGGCCTGCTTCATTCCCGGGAGGACGTGGGGGAGATGCTCACTTTGGATCAGTCCATTGATCTGATCATTCCCCGGGGCAGCAACGAGTTTGTGCGCTTTATCATCCAAAACAGCGCCATTCCGGTGCTGGGGCACGCGGACGGCATCTGCCATGTGTATGTGGACGATCCCTGCGATTTGGATACGGCCCTGGCCATCACCGTGGACAGCAAGGCCCAGAATCTCTCGGTGTGCAATGCCGCCGAAACCTTGCTGGTGCACGAGGGGGTGGCCCGGGCCTTCTTGCCCCGGGCGGCCCAGGCCCTCCGGGAGAAGGGCATAGCCCTGCGGGGGGATGAAAAAACCCGCGCCATCATCGATTGCGGGGTGGCTACCGAGGTGGACTGGCGCACGGAATACCTGGACGCGATTTTGTCCATCAGGGTCGTTCGGGATGTGGACGAGGCCATCGCCCATATCAACCACTACGGCTCCAACCATACGGAGTCCATCGTGTCCGAGGACGAGGCCCATGTGAGGCGGTTCATGGCTTTGGTGGACAGCGCCGGGGTATACCACAATTGCTCCACCCGCTTTGCGGACGGTTTCCTGTACGGCTTCGGGGCCGAGGTGGGCATCGCCACCGGAAAGCTCCACGCCCGGGGGCCCATGGGGCTGGAGGGGCTTTGCACCTACAAATACAAGCTCTTTGGCCAGGGCCATACCGTGGGGGCGCTGCAAGAGGGCCGGTTTGCCATCACCCACCGGGAGATCGAGCCCAAGCTTCCCTGAGCGCCGGCCCCCAAGCTCGCTTACAGTACCTTGGCCTTCCGCAGCCTTTCCCCAAAGAAGGCGGCCAGCAGCCCCTTTACCACATCCAAAGGCAAAAAGGCCAGGCAATAGCCGCTGACCAGCGCGGCAAAGGGGATGGGCTTGCCCAGATACAGGGCGTTCAGCAGCGCGATGTAGGGCAAAGCCACCGCATACAGCCCCACGAGCCCCGCCAAGGAGGCCGCGTAGGCCCCCGCCTTCCCCCGGGACAGCTTTCCCCGCACCGCCGCCGTGAGGACGGCGGCCACGGGAAAGCCCAGCAGATACCCAAAGGAGGGGGTGGCCATCACGGCCAGGCCCTGGGTGGCGGAAAAAACGGGAATCCCCAGCAGCCCCAAAGCCAGGTACGCGCCGATGGCGGCCAGGCAGGCCACCGGGGGCAATATCTGCCCGCACAGCAGAACGAACAGCACCTGGGTGGTGAACAGCACGCCGGTTCCCGGAATGTTGAACTTGAACCAAAGGGTGGAGACGATCAGCAAAGCGCACATCAGCGCGGAATAGGCGATGAGCTTGGTTCGTGTCAAGAAAAGGCCCCCTGTTCAAAATGCGTATACCATTTATTTAAAAATGGTATACGCATTTTACGATATCCCAAAGATGTTTGTCAAGGGTTTTGGAATCACCCTCCCCTTCGTCGCATAGGGTTCTATCAAAAGGAGGTGTTTGGATGGCGCTTCTCCCAAATACCGGGCCTTCCGGGGAGCAAAGCTCCTCCACGGTGAAAGCCGCCCATACCCTGAGCATCGACAAGCGCAAGCAGGTCCTGGTGACAGGGGTGCTGGACGTATTCAGCTTTCAGGAAAACGAGGTGATCCTGAAAATCGAGTCCGGGGAAATGGTGCTGACCGGGCAGAATCTGCACATTTCAAAGCTTCTCCTGGAGGAGGGGCAGCTGCACGTGGAGGGCCAGGTGGATGGTGTGCTCTACCAGGCCGGAACCAAGCATGAGGGCAAGGGGCGCTTCTGGAAGCGTTTCTTTCCATAAGCCATGACGCCTTTTTTTGAAACCGAGCTCCAGGGCGTCGGCTTTTTGGTTGTGTGCGCGGTGGGCTTTGGCCTTGCCGCCATTTTTGATGGGGTCAGCGCGCTGCTGAGGGGAAGTTTTAAGCCTGTGGGGGACGTTTTGCTGCTGCTGGGCTGCGGCCTTGCGCTGCTGCTGGCGCTGTTTTTTCTCCGGGCCGGGGAGCTGAGGCTTTACCATGGGTTCGCGGTGCTCACCGGGGCTGTGTTATACCTGTGCGGCATTCGCCGTTTGGCTTGCTTTTTGGCGCTTTGGGTCAAAAAACTTCGATCAGAACGAAAAAAGAAAGAAATTTTGTAAACTTTTCTTCATCAGCAGGAAATATTTCCTATGCGTCGAATGCTAGGCGTGAAAGACCGAAAGGAGGGCTTTTCGTGCGCAAAAGCATTCGCGTTTGGCCCGTGGTGGCCATCATGGCCTGTATGCTGGTGGCCTTTCTCTGGTCCTCCGGCCAGGTCAGCGGCGCCATCAAGCAGGTGGAGGACAAGTATAGCCAAAGCCGCGTCAAGCTGACCCAGCTGCAAAACGAGCAGAAGGGGCTGAAGGAAACCCTCGATCTGGTGGGAACGGATGCCTTCATCGAGAACAGGGCCCGCACCATGTACGGGTACATGAAGCCCGATGAGATCCGCTTTGTGATCACCAACCCCGAGGTGCTCTACGGCACGGAGGCCCTGCCCGTAGAGTAACCTGCCAAGCCCGCGAAAGAGGGGATGCTCATGCTTGCCGCCGCCATCGGCATTGGCTCTAATTCGTTGCGCATGTTAATCGCCGAGCTGGACCCTGTAAACGCACAGCTTCATCGCGTCCTCAGAGACCGCGAAGGGCTGCGCGTTTTTGCTGCCCTGGATGAAAAGGGAAGGATCTCCCGGGAGATGATGGCCCAGGCGGCCCAAAGCATCCGGGGTTTTGTGGACAAGGCCCGGGCCTGTCCACCGGAGAGGATTCACCTGTTCGCCACCAGCGCCGTGCGGGACGCGTGCAACCGGCAGGCCTTCTGCGACGAGATTGAGCGGGCCGTGGGCATCCGGCCGGACGTATGCTCCGGGGAAATGGAGGCCAGGCTGTCCTTTTTGGGGGCTACGGGAGGGGGGCCCTCCGGCATGATCGACATTGGGGGCGGCTCCACGGAGATCGTCATGGGCCGGCGGGAGAGGATCGATTTTTCCGCCAGCTTGCAAGCGGGAGCTGTGCGCCTGTTTCGGGACATCCCCGTGCAAAGCGTCGGGGACGCCTACCGGGTGGTGGAGGCGGCGGCCAGGCTGCTGGCGGCCCACTGCCACTTCCCCCAAGGGCTGGCCCCGAGCCTGGCCTGGGTGGGGGTGGGGGGCACCTTTACCACCGCCGCCGCGCTGATTCAGGACATCCCCTGGAGCAGCAAGGAGTCGATCCACGGCTTTTGGATTCACAAAGACGCGGCCCGCCGCTGCATGGAGGAGCTGGCCTCCATGGACATGCCCGCCCGGCTGAAGCTTCGGGGCCTCTCCCCCCAGCGGGCGGACATCGTGGTCCATGGCCTGGCCATTCTGCTCAGCTGCATGGAGGCCTTGGACATAGACCGCATTCAGGCCTCGGAATACGGCAACCTGGAGGGGTATCTGAAGATGAAATACCTGGGGGAAAGGCCAAACTGAAAAGATTTCCAGCCAGGTTTTCAATTTCGGCTTTTCTTTTTGTTAATTTTCTGCTAGAATAACAGGCGATTACGTTCGTTGAATGGCATCATGAGAGCGACTTCATCAGGTGCCGTATGGCGTTGGACATTCTTGCCCATGCCGCTGGTGGCATGATCAATCATCTTAAGGGGGATCCGTATGGCCAGCTATCAGACAAAGGATATTCGTAACATCGCCCTCATGGGACATGGCAGCGAAGGCAAAACCACTCTGATGGAGTCTTTGCTTTTCGCTGCCGGAGTCATTGACCGCCAGGGAAAGGTGGAGGACGGCACCACCGTCACGGACTTTGAGCCCGAGGAGATCAGGCGCCATATTTCCATCAGCGGCGCCATCGCGCCTTTGGAATGGAAGCAGAAGGCCATGAACCTCATCGACGTTCCCGGCTATTTTGACTTTATCGGTGAAATGATGGGCCCCCTGCGGGTGGTGGAAACCGCCGCGATTTTGGTGAGCGCTGTGAGCGGCATTGCCGTGGGCACGGAAAAGGCCTGGAGCTATGCCACCAAAAACAACGTGGGCAAGATGTTCATCGTCAACCAGATGGACCGGGAGCACGCGGATTTCATGAAGGTGCAGGAGCGGCTGCGGGAGAAGTTCGGCAGCAGCGTGGTGCCGATTCTGCTGCCCATTGGCAACGGCCCCGAGTTCAAGGGCGTTGTGAACGTGCTGGAAAACAAGGCCTATGAAGGCACCGGCAAGAACCGCAAGGAAGTGCCCGTGCCCGCCGGCATGAGCGGCGATATCGAAACGGCCCTGGAGGAGATCACCGAGGCCGCCGCAGCCGCAGATGACGATTTGATGCTCAAGTACCTGGACGAGGGCTCCCTCTCCCACGAGGAGATTTTGGAGGGTTTCAAAATTGGCATGTTCAGCGGTATGATCTGCCCTGTGATCCCCTGCTCCGCCCTCACCGGCATGGGCGTCGCCAACCTGTTGGACGTCATCGCGGACTTCCTGCCCTCCCCCCAGCGGGCGGTATACCAGGGCGTGAACCCCAAGAACGGCGAGGCAGCCCAGCGGGCTTGCAAAAGCGAGGAGCCCTTCTCCGCCTTTGTGTACAAGACCATCGCCGACCCCTTTGTGGGCAAGCTGTCTTTGTTCAAGGTCATGAGCGGCTCTTTGAGCAGCAGCGGCAGCCTGTACAACGCCAACAACGACAAGGCGGAAAAGATGGCCGGCCTGTACGTGCTGCGGGGCAAGAAGCAGATCAACGTGGATTCCCTGAACGCCGGGGACATGGGCGCGCTAAGCAAGCTGCAATACACCGCCACCGGGGATACCCTCTGCGATCCTTCCAAGCCCATCCAGTATCCGGCCATTGATTTCCCGGCCCCCTGTATCAGCAAGGCGGTATTCGCCAGCAAGCAGGGCGAGGAGGACAAGGTGTTCGGCGGCCTGGGTCGGCTCATGGAGGAGGACCCCTCCATCAAAATCGAAAAGAACGAGGAAACTACGGAAACCTTGCTTTCCGGCCAGGGCGAGCTGCATTTGGACGTGGTCCGCAACAAGCTTTCCAGCAAGTTCGGCGCCAAGGCCGACCTGGAGGACCCCACCATCCCCTACCGGGAGACCGTCAAAAAGACCGTGAAGGCCCAGGGCCGCCACAAGAAGCAATCCGGTGGCCACGGCCAGTTCGGGGACGTGTGGATCGAGTTCGGCCCCATCGGCGACACCAACCAGGATTTCGAGTTCGTAGACGCGGTGGTGGGCGGCGTGGTGCCCCGCAACTTCATCCCCTCCGTGGAAAAGGGCCTGAGGGAAAACCTGCGCCGGGGCGTGCTGGCTGGCTACCCCATGGTGGGGCTGCGGGCCAAGCTGTACGACGGCTCCTACCACGCGGTGGATTCCTCGGAAATGGCCTTCAAGACCGCCGCCCGCATCGCCTACAAGAAGGGCTGTATGGAGGCGGGCCCGGTGCTGCTGGAGCCCATCATGCACGTGGAGGTGCAGGTGCCGGACGAGTACATGGGCGACATCATGGGGGACATGAACAAGCGCCGGGGCCGCATTTTGGGCATGAACCAGGTGGACGGGCTGCAGCAGCTGGTGGCGGAAGCCCCCTTGGCGGAAATGTTCAAGTACGCCACGGACCTTCGCTCCATGACCCAGGCCCGTGGCTCCTTCAGCATGACCTTTGAGCGCTACGAGGAAGTGCCCGCCAACGTGGCCCAGAAGATCATCGAGAACGCCAAGAAGGACGAGGAAGAAGAAGAGTAAGCCTTTACCCCAGACAAATTGCGCCCTTCCCAACCCGGGAAGGGCCTTTTCAAAGGCCCCAGGAGGAACAGCGCCATGATCACCACCGTATGCCTCAATCCCGCCCTGGACAAGACCGCCACCATCCCGCGCCTTACCCCCGGCGAGGCCCACCGGCTGGAGACCCTGCGCTATGATGTGGCAGGCAAGGGCCTGAACGTGGCCAGGACGCTGCGGCGCTTGGGGGTGGAGGCCGCCTGCGTGGGCCTTTTGAGCGCCCAGGGGCAGGAGGGGTTTCTGAGCCTGCTGGCCGCGGATGGCTTGGCCTTTCCCCACGTTACCGTGCCCGGGAGGATTCGCTCCAATTTAAAGGTGCTGGATGAGGGCAGTGGCCAGGTCACAGAATTCAACGAGCTGGGCCCCACCTTGGAGCCCCGGCAGCTGCGGGAATTTCTGGCCCTGCTGCGCCAGGAGGCCCGGGGCAGCGCCTATGTGGCCCTCAGCGGCAGCCTGCCCCCGGGCTGCGAGCCCGGCGTCTATGCCCAATGCATGCAAGCCCTGCCGGACAGCTCCTTTGTGCTGGACGCCATAGGAGAGGCGCTGCTGCTGGGCCTTGCGGAAAAGCCCCTGTTGGTGAAGCCCAACCTGCGGGAGTTGGAGGAGGCTGTGGGCCGGAAGCTTCCCACCTTGCCCAGCATCCGGGACGCGGCCTGTTCCCTGGTGAAGCGGGGGGCGCGGCACGTGCTGGTATCCTTAGGTCCCCAGGGGGCCTTGCTCACCGACGGTTCCCGGACGGTTTTCGCTCCGGGCCTTCCGGTGAAAACCGGCTCCACCGTAGGGGCGGGGGACGGGATGGTGGCGGGCATGCTGGCGGGCCTGTGCCAGGGAAAAGGCATGTTTGAAGCCCTGCGCTGGGGCGTGGCCGCCGGGGCCGCCAGCGCCATGACCCGGGGAACGGACCCCCTGCGGCCGGAAGATTTTCAAGCATTGCTTCCCCAAGCAACCTGGCGGGAGGTGTAAGGCCTGATGCCGCCCCTGCTGCTGGATGCATGGAAATACCGCTTGCCCCAGGGCAAGGACGACCGCGTGGCCCTGCGGCTGAGCCATGTGGAAAGAAACCTTCCCCAGTTGGGGGATGTGCTGAGCCTCCACTACGAAATGGTGGATTTAGAAACCGGAAAAAGAGCGGGCCGCCTGGGGGTCCGGCTGGGGGAGAGCGAGGCGCTGTTTTACCTGGGCCATGTGGGGTATTCGGTATTGCCGGACTTTCGCGGCCGGGGTTATGCCTACCGGGCGTGCAAGCTCTGCCTGCCCCTGTTTGAAAGGCACGGCATGAATTCCCTTTGCATCACCACAGACGTGGACAACCTTGCCAGCATCCGCACCTGCGAGAAGCTGGGCTGCCGGTATGAGTGCACGGTGGAGGTGCCGGGGTGGTGCCACCGGCTGTTTGAAATTAGCGTGAGGAAGCGAAGATATATCCTGTTGCTGGCATAGGCTTAGAGGGCGCGGCAATTCCCTTTGGGCTTTTCTTTTTGCGCAAATTGGGGTAGAATACCATGGGATGTTTTCGAAAGGTGGCGAAGGCTTGGAAACCACGCTCCAAGGCTGCACAATCTACTATGAGCTCCACCGCCACGAGGACCGGACCGCCCCTTCGGTGCTGCTGCTTCACGGTTGGGGCTGCGACTCCACCATCTTTTCCTTTATCCAGAGCGTGCTGATGGAAAACGCCACCACCTTGGCCCTGGATTTTCCCGGCCACGGCAAGAGCGGGGAACCGCCCCGGCCCTGGGACGTCCATGATTACGGGGCCATGGTGCGGGAGCTGCTGGAGGAAACCCGGCTCGGCCCCGTGGACATCATTGCCCATTCCCATGGGGGGCGCGTGGCCCTGACCCTGGCCAGCCAATATCCCAGCCTGGTGCGCAAGCTGATCATCACCGGGGGCGCGGGGATCAAAAAGCCCGTTTCCCAAAGCCAAAGCAAGCGGACCCAGCGCTTCAAGCGCTACAACGGCCTCCTGGAGAGGATGAAAGCCCTGCCCGCCATGGAGAAGCTGGTGGAAGGCTGGCAGACCAAGCTCCGCAACCACTACGGCTCCCCGGATTATGTGAAGCTGGATGAGGTCATGCGCAAGACCTTTGTGAAGCTGATTTCCGAGGACCTGCTGCCGGTGCTGGGGGACATCCAGGCCCCCACGCTGCTGGTGTGGGGCAGCGCCGACACGGAAACGCCCCTGTGGATGGGCCAGCAGATGGAGCAGAGCATTCCCGACGCCGGGCTGATCATCTTCGAGGGAAGAAGCCACTTTGCTTTTCTGGAGGAATGGCGGCGTTTTGTGCTGATCGCCCAGAAATTTCTTTTGGAGGAAGAGGGCCGATGACGATTTCCCAATGGCTCCTGGCCCTGGTCCCCGTTTTTTGCTCTTTGCCCGCAGCCCGGGGGATTGTGCACTATTTTCAGCTGGAAAGCTATCAGTTTCCGGGCTATTTCCGCACCCTCTCCCGGAACAAGGTTCACGGATGGTTGCCGGGGCTGTTGGTTGGGGTCGTTTGCATGGCGCTGTTTTACGCCTTTGACGTGCTGAGCCTGCGGGAGGGGGGCCAGGGGCTCAGGCTCCTTTCCAGGGCTTTGCTTCTGCCTGTGGCGCTGGTCCTTGGGTGGCTGATCCGCAGGCTGTTTCAGGACAAAAGCCCCAAGAAGCCCCTTGTGTTCACGGGCCGTGTAAAGCGGCTGTACTGCGTGCTGTTTTTGGTGATGCTGGGGATTTCCGTGGGCTTGGCCCAAAGCCCTTTGGCGATTCTGCCCTGCCTGTGGCCTTTGGGGCTGCCCTTGGTGGTGGCGTTGGGGGGCCTGCTGGCCTGGCCTTTGGAAAAGGGCATCAGCGAAATGTACTTCCGGGACGCCCGGCGCAAGCTCCTGTCCAACCCCAGGCTCATCCGCATCGGCATCACCGGCAGCTACGGCAAGACCTCCGTGAAGCATATCCTGGGCGCCATCCTTTCGGAAAAGTATACCACCCTGATCACCCCGGCCAGCTTCAATACCCCCATGGGGGTTTCGAAGGCCATCCGGGAAAAGCTCACCCCCTCCTACCAGGTGTTCGTGGGAGAGATGGGGGCGCGGCACGTGGGGGACATCCGGGAGCTGTGCCGCCTGGTGAGGCCCACCATTGGCATCCTCACCTCCGTGGGCCCCCAGCACCTGGACACCTTCAAGACCGTCCAGCGGGTGGCAAAAACCAAGTTCGAGCTGATGCAGGCTTTGCCCAAGGATGGCCACGGCTACTTCTTTGACGATGGGGGCATCTGCAAAGGGCTGTATGAGGGGATGGATAAGCCAAAATCTTTGGTGAGCCTGACCCCGGGCCAGGGGGATTGCTGGTGCGAGAAGATTCAGGTGTCCCCCTCCGGCTGCACCTTCGAGCTGCATTTGAAGGGCAAGGGCTCCATTTCCTGCCAGACTTTGCTGCTGGGGGAGCACAACATCCAAAACATTTTGCTGGCCTCTGCTGTGGCCGGGGATTTGGGCCTGAGCCTCAAGCAGATCGCCCATGGAATTTCCCAGCTGAAGCCCGTGAAAAACCGCCTGGAGCTGATCTCCCATCGCGGCTCCTTCACCATCATCAACGACGCGTTCAACAGCAACCCCATCGGGGCCAAGGCGGCCTTGAAGGTGCTGGCCTCCTTCCCCCAGCGGCGCATCATCATCACCCCGGGGATGGTGGAGCTGGGGGAGCGGGAGGCGGAGTACAACCGGGAGCTTGGCCGGAGCATCGCGGACAGCGCGGACATTGCTATTATCATCGGGAAAAAGCGGGCCCTGCCCATCATCGAAGGCCTCCGGGAAGGGGGCTTCCCCCTGGAGAATATCCACCAGGTGGCTAGCCTGAAGGAATCCACCTCGGTGCTGCACGGCCTGGTCCGGCCTGCGGATACGGTGCTGTACGAAAACGATTTGCCGGACAACTATCAGGAAGCGTAAGGAGTGGACGTCCATGAGCAAGATGCAGTTAGGCGTGATTTTTGGCAGCAGAACCTGCGAGCATGAGGTTTCCATCATCAGCGCGCTGCAGCTGATGCGCGCGGCAGACCGGGACACCTATGACGTGATCCCCCTTTACATCAGCAAGAAGGGGGAGTGGTTCACCGGGGAGCCCCTCTTTGACATCTCCGCCTTCACCCCCTTTGAGGAAGGCCGTAAGGGCATCCTGCGGGTGGCTTTGGACCTTACCGCCGGCTCGGCGGCACTGACCACCTTGGAGCCTGCCAAGGGCCTTTTCGGGAAGGAGCAGCAGCGCCTGATCACCCGGCTGGACTGCGTGATCCCGGTGGTGCACGGCATGCACGGGGAGGACGGCACTTTGCAGGGCCTGCTGGAAATGTGCAACATCCCCTACGCCAGCCCAGGGGTGGGGGCTTCCGCCATGGGCATGGATAAGGTCTACATGAAGGACTTTTTCCGGGGCTGCGGCTTCCCGGTGTTGCCCAGCCGCTGGTTTTTGCGCAAGGCTTGGGAAACGGACCCGGAAGAGGTTTTGGACAGGCTGGAGGGGGAGCTGCCCTACCCGGTCATTGTGAAGCCCGCGTCCTTGGGCTCCTCCATTGGAGTGGCCAAGGCAAAAAACCGCGAAGAGCTGACCCAGGCCCTGGAGGTGGCCTTTGAGTTTGACCGGAAGGTGCTCATCGAAAAGGCCATCCGCACGCCCCTGGAGCTGAACTGCTCGGTGATCGGCTACAACGGCGAGGCCAAGGCCTCCCCTGTGGAAATGCCCATCACCAACGGGGATTTACTGGATTTTATGGGAAAATACGGCTCCAACCCTGCCAAGGGCATGGCGGCCTTAAAGCGGGTGCTGCCCGCCCCCATCGAGCCGGAGCTGCGGGACGAGATTCAGGCCCTGTCCATCCGGATTTTCAACGCCATGGATTGCAAGGGCGTGGTGCGGATCGACTACATGTTCGCCCCGGAGGAGAACGAGCTCTACATCACCGAAATCAACACCATCCCCGGCTCTCTGTCCTTCTACCTGTGGGACGCGGGCGGCCTGCCCTATCCCCGCCTCATCGACGAAATGGTGCGCTGTGCCCTGGAGGCCAAGGAGGACAAGGACAACTGCAATTACGCCTATACCTCCAAGATTTTGGACGGCCTTTCTCTGGGCGGGAAAACCGGGGCCAAAAGCGGCGTCAAAAATCCGTAAGGGAGTACAAAGGAGCAGTATGGCAGCACTATCCGAAATTCATGGCCCGGCCCAGCTCCGCGCCCTCAGCCTGGAGGAATGCGTGGCGCTGGCGGACGACATCCGGGCCAAGATCATCCAAACGGTCTCCCACAACGGGGGGCATCTTTCCTCCAACCTGGGCATGGTGGAGATCACCATGGCGCTGCACCGGGTATTTCATTCCCCCCAGGATAAGCTTGTGTTCGACGTGGGCCACCAGGCCTATGTGCACAAGCTGCTCACAGGCCGCTACCACTGCTTTGACAGCATCCGTACCTTTGGGGGGCTGTCAGGCTTTCCCAAATGCGCGGAGAGCGAGCACGACTGCTTTGAAACCGGGCACGCCTCCACGGCCATCTCCGCCGCTTTGGGCCTGGCCCGGGCCCGGGACGAGCTGCAGCAAAGCCACCATGTGGTGGCTGTGGTGGGGGACGGGGCCCTCACCGGGGGCATGTGCTACGAGGCCCTGAACGACTGCGGCAATGACAGGGAAAAAACCCGGCTCATTATCGTGCTCAACGACAACGAGATGTCCATCGCCCGGAATGTGGGGGGCCTCAGCAACCACCTTTCCAAGCTGCGGGCCAGCGCCGGGTGGAACCGCACCAAGCGCAGGGTGAAAACCGGCTTGCAAAAGCTTCCGGGCATCGGCGCGCCCTTGGAGGCGCTGATCCACACAGTCAAAAAATCCCTGAAAAGCTTTTTCGTGGACGAGGGTTTTTTCAACACCTTGGGGCTGCGCTATCTGGGGCCCATCGACGGCCATGACCTGGAGACCCTGGAAAAGATTCTGGAGCAGGCCAAGCGCTATGAGGAGCCCGTGGTGATCCACTGCGTCACCAAGAAGGGCTATGGCTATTACAGCGCCGAGCGCAAGCCGGAGAAGTTCCACGGAACCCCGCCTTTTTTCATCGACAACGGGGAAATTCCCAAGAGCAGCGCCGTGGCCAACGGCCGGGTGGCTGTGGACGCGCTGATCGCCTTGGCCAAGGAGGACCCCCGCATCACGGTGGTCACCGCCGCCATGCCCATGGGCACATGCACCGAATACTTTCAGCGGGCCTTTCCCCGGCGCTTCTTTGACGTGGGCATCGCCGAGGAACATGCTGTCACCCTCTGCGCGGGCATGGCCCGGGGAGGACTGCGGCCCTTTTTTTTCGTGTACTCCACCTTTTTGCAGCGGGGCTATGACCAGGTGCTTCACGATTGCTGCATGCAGAACCTCCCCGTGAAATTCTTCCTGGACCGGGCCGGGCTGGGCAACGAGGACGGCCAGTCCCACCAGGGGCTATTTGATTTCGCCTATTTGCGGCACATCCCCCATATGACCCTGTTGGCCCCGGCGGACCAGGAGGAGCTGGCCCAGATGGTGGGAGCCGCCCATGAGCTGCCGGGCCCCTGCGCCATCCGCTATCCCAAGAACGCGGTGCTGCTGGAGGAGGTCCCCAACCGGCTTCCCTTTGCCCTGGGACAGTGGCAGACCCTTCGCCCCGGAAAGGACGCGGCCATTCTGGCCGTGGGCACCATGGTAAAGCCCGCCCTGAAGGTGGCCCGGGACTTGGCGGAGCAGGGGATGGACATGGAGGTGATCAACGCCTCCACGGTGAAGCCCCTGGACGAAGCATGCCTGAGGGACTTATATGCCCGGGGGCTCCCGGTATTCACTTTGGAGGAGCACGCCGTTCTGGGGGGCTTTGGCAGCGCCGTGCTGGAGCGCTACGCCCAGCTTTGCCTTTTTCCAAAAGTGTTTCTCATTGGGGTGGAGGATGCCTTTGTGCCCCATGGGGACCACCAAAGCCTGCTCCAGGCTGTGGAATTGGATGAGGCCTCCCTGGCCCGCAGGATGCTGGACAAGCTCCGGGCCCTGAAGGACGGCCAGGCTGGAAACGGCCATGGGTGAGAAGCTGCGGGCGGATGTGGCTTTGGTGAGGCAGGGGCTGGCGGACAGCCGGGAAAAGGCCCAGTCTTTGATCATGGCCGGGCTCGCCTATCAAAGAGAAGTGAAAATCCTCAAGCCCTCGGAGATCATCCAGGCCCCGGAGGCGCTTCATGTGAAGCAGCCCCTGCACCCCTATGTGGGCCGGGGGGCCCTGAAGCTGGAAAAAGCCCTGGAGGTCTTTCAGGCGGATGTGGAGGGCGCTGTGGCCCTGGACATCGGCGCGGCCACCGGCGGCTTTACGGACGTGCTGCTGCGCAGGGGAGCCGCCCACGTGTACGCC
>JARKQO010000255.1 GCA_029974855.1 Eubacteriales bacterium | reverse complement strand
AAGCAGCTTTTCCAGGGTTTTCAGGCTGCGGCAGGTCATGGGCAGCGCAAGCTTCTCCAAAGAGGCCGCCGCCTTGCTGAACCGGATGCTTTGGTGGCACAGCAGATACATTTCCCGCCCCCGGGCCACCATCCGGTCCTTTTCCTGGGGGTAAGGGGCGGGCAGCGGCTGCCGGTTAGAAAGGGGCTCTTGCAGCAAATAGCAGTACAGGCTTTCCGCCCCGGCCGCCGCCTCCCGGGCCAGGGCGATTTCCTGTGGAGAAAAGGGAACCCCTTTCACCAAGGCGGCCAGCTCCCGGCTGGTACGCAGGATCACCGGGCTTGCAAAGCCAAAGGTCATCAGGAAAGCCTCCCCAATCTCCCGCCCAAGGGCGGTTTCCTCCTTGGGGGATTCAAACAAAGCGTTCCCGCTTTGGATGTAGGTGCGCACTCCCTCCAGCCCCAGCCCCCGAAGCATGCCCCGCAGGGCCTCCATCTCCACCCGGTTTTTTCCTCCTACGTTCAGCCCCAGAAACAGCGCCACATACCTCATTGTGATCCCCCTTTCCCTTGCGCCTGTGCCGCAAGCCTCCCTCTCCTTCGTTCGCTTTGCCCATTGTTTTTCCTGCCGGGTTTCTTCCATTGTTTCCCGTGAAACATTCCGGGTTCCCGGAAGATTTTTCTTTCCATGGCCCGGGCCATTGACTTTTATCCGAATCCGGATAGACTTATGAAGTATTCCAGAGAGGTGATGCCTATGGTGCGGGATTTGACCGTTGGACCTCCCCTTCGCCGGGTTATGGGTTTCTGCCTGCTGATTTTGGTAGGCAGTCTTTTTCAGCAGGCCTATCTCACCATCGAAAGCATGTTCGTGGGCAAGTACCTGGGGGTGGAGTCTTTTGCCGCCGTAGGCAGCACCGGGCCCATGAACACCCTGATTTTTGGCTTTTCCGTGGGGTTTACCTCTGGGCTGTGCATTCCCATCGCCCAGCATTTTGGGGCCGGGGATGTGAAGGCCCTTCGCCGGGCGGAGGCCAACGGCATCTATCTGGCGGCCCTTCTCTCTTTGCTGATGGCTACGCTGGCGGCCTTCTTTTCCCGGCCCATTCTGGTTTTGTTCAACACCCCGGCCAACCTTCTGGAGGACGCCGTCACCTTCATTGCCACCATCTTCCGGGGCTCCTTTGCTCTGCTGTTTTACGCCCTGTTCATCGGCTACCTGCGGGCTTTGGGGGACAGCAGAACCCCCCTGAACTTTCTGATTTTGGCCTGCGTCCTGAATATTCTGCTGGACCTTCTGTTGATCGGCATTTTGCGCGTAGGGGTGGAGGGGGTCGCCTGGGCCACCATCCTCTCCCAGTTATGCGCTGCACTGCTGTGCTTTCGCACCATCCGCAAGCACATCCCCATCCTCTACCTCACCAAGGAGGACCTGAGGCCCTCCCTCCGGGAGATGGGGAAGCTCTGCCGCATCAGCGTTCCTTTGGGGCTGCTCTTTTCCTTGGTGGGGGTGGGGGCCGTGGTGATCCAATCCGCGGTCAACAGCCTGGGCTCCGACGCGGTGGCGGCCCTCTCCGCCAGCGGAAGGGTGCAAACCTTGCTGTTGGCCCCTCTGGAGGCCGCAGGCGTGGGCCTGGCCACCTTTGTGAGCCAAAACTACGGGGCCCGGCGCTTTGACCGGATCCGCCAGGGGGTCCGCCAATCCACTGTGGTGTTTTTGGCCTATTGCGCCCTGGCCTTTGGGGTGAATTATTTTTTTGGCGCCTCCATCGCGGAGCTGTTTGTGGCCCGTGGCGAAACCGCCGTCCATCACTTGATCCAGCAGCTTTTGAGGATCAACTCCTATTTCTTTGTTTCCATCACATTGGTGTATCTATACCGCTATACCATCCAGGGGCTGGGCTTCTCCCCTGTGGTGATGGCCACGGGGATTCTGGAAACCCTGGGCCGCCTGGTGGCCGGACTTGTGCTGCTGGCGCCCCTGGGCTTTACCGCCATCTGCCTGTCCTCCCCCCTGGCCTGGACCTTGGCCGCCCTGTTTTTGCTCCCCGTGTATTTTCATACCATCCGAAAGCTGGAGAAGGCCCACAGCCCCCAGTAGCCGGCCCCAAAAGTGTCCAGGGCAAAGCGGGCCCTCCGGCGTTGGCTTCGGATTCTTCTTTTTTGCATAAATGCTCTCCCATTAGCCTGGGAGAGCATTTATGCTTGCCCCGTTAACGGGTCAGCCAAAGAACAAGGGCCCCCGCGACGATAACCCCCACAGCGATGAAGAGATTCCGCGCCATTCGCTGTTTCATGAAGGCAACGTCCTTTGTGTCGGTCAAACTGGCTCCGGCAAGTGAATCCCGCAAATGCCAGACCATATCCTTCCATCGGAGATCATACCGCTTGGCGCCGGCCATGGGATCGCCTCCTTTTGCTTTTGTCCTGTGACACTTTTCCCATTCTTATTATATCACGGATTCCCTTCTCTGTCATAGGGCGTGGACAGCCCGCATACGATACCTACAAAGGCATACGAGGAGGAAATCCATATGATGGATCACGTAGACCCCAGAGTATATGAGCATCAGCCCGCTTCCCCCTACAAGGTGCTGCGGGAGGAGCTTCCCATGGAGCGTTTTGTTGGCACGGCCAGCTCCCAAGCCGTGGTGGAGGGCGAGGTGGCCTTGCCCGGGGGCCTGCGGGAGGAGACCCGGGTGCTCTCCGCGGAGGCCATGTCCGTGGCGGAGAAGGCGGAGGCCCTCACCGACCGGGTGGAGGTGGAGGGCCGGGTGATTTTCCATGTCCTCTACACCCAGGGGGACCCCACCCACATCCTGGCCCTGGAGGCCAGCGCGGAGTTCACCCACAGCGTGGAGATGCCTGGGGTATCCCCCAAGATGACCGCCACCCCCAACGCCGTGGTGGAGCATGTGGAGGCCGTGGCCCAGGGGGGCAGGCTTCATCTGCGCTCTATCCTGCGGGCGGGGGCCAGGGTGCTTCTCAGCGAGCCCTTCAGCGTGGTCACCAGCATCCAGGATGCGGAGGGCCTGATGGCCAAAACCAACCTGGTGCAGGGCTGCCTCACCGTGGCCGAGGGGGACGCGGACGTGCTGGTGCGGGACGAGTGCGAGCTGGCGGGGGTTTTACAGATTCAGGATACCCTGTACGCCACGGCTTTGGCCACCGTCAGCGACGTGATGGGGGGCGAGGAACGGGTGACCCTCACCGGCAACATTTTGCTGGAGGTGGTCCATTGCAGCAACATGCCCTCCAGGTCCTTGGTGGTGACCCGGCACACCATCCCCTTTGAGGAGACCCTTCCCCTGATGGGGGAGGCCGGGGATTCCCTGTGCGCCGAGGCCGTGGTAAAGGACGTGGCCGTCCTGTCCCAGGACGGGCCTGGGGAGGGGGATCGCACCTTGCGCTCCGAGGTGCTGCTGAGCCTGCGGGCCCGCACCACCCGCAAAAAGGACATGGTGCTGCTTCAGGATGCCTACACCACCCAGGGAGACCTGCTGACCCCGGTGGTGCAGGAGGTGCGCCGGGCTTTAGGCTACCAGCAGATCCATACCGCCGAAAGCGGGAAGATGACCTTGCTGCTGGAGGGGGAACAGCCCCCGGCCCGGACGCCGGTGAAGGCCTTCCTGCGGCCCATCGTCACCGATGTGAACCCCCAGGGAGGAAGGCTGATGCTGGAGGGCATGATGGAGGCCACGCTGCTGTACATGACCGACGACAGCGAGGTGCCAGTCAGCTATTCCACAGAGGAGCCCTTCCGCATGGTCTTTGCCTGCGAGGTGTCGGACCCGGTGGGGATCACGCTGCTGCCCAGCAATGTGGACGTGAACGGCATCACCAGCGACCGGGTGGAGGTCAAGTACATCCTTCACCTGTTCTGCAACGATGTGCAGCTGGCTACGGACGCCTTGGTCAGCGACGTGGTGCGCCAGACCGCTCAGCCCCTGAACCCGGGCATCGTCCTCTACTTCACCCAGCCTGAGGAAACCCTCTGGGACATCGCCAAGCGCTACCGGGTCAGCAAGGAAAGCCTCCAGCGGATGAATCCGGAGCTTTTGGGGGACGGCCCCTTTGAAACCGGCCGCAGCGTGATCCTATGGCAGCGGGGGAACGGGGACCAGTAATCAGGGGTTTC
>JARKQO010000230.1 GCA_029974855.1 Eubacteriales bacterium | reverse complement strand
GCGGCCCAGACCCCCAGGTTTTTCATGCCAGCCTGGCGCGCGAAGAAAAAATAGGCGGCAAAGAGCAACAGCATATGCACCGCGATGGAGAAGGTTCTGGCCATATGCCAGTCCGAAAAAAGGAGCAGCGCGATCTTATTGACATACTGGGTAGACAGGATCGGCAATTCGCTTCCGTAGTACCAGTTTTTGGACAGCACCCAGGAGCCCTCCTGGTTCAAAATGTTGGCCAGGACCATCCCCGAGGACGTATCGGAATCCAGGTAATGAGTCCCGTTCATGTAGTAAAACACGATGAACCAAACATACTGGGCCAGCAAAATGATCCAGGGAAGCAGCTTTATGATCTTTTCCCCTTTGGTGCGCCCCAGCGGGCTATCCTGGTGCGTCAAGCGCCATCCACCTCTTTTGTGTTTTCCCCTGGCGGGCTGCCCCGGCGGGCCTTTTGAAGAAATTTGCGGGTGCTTTTTCAAGCAAACAGCTCCACGGACAACGATAGAAATATATCATACATGCCCGGTTTAGGCAAGCGCGGGGGGATACCCCCGCCCGGGCCGAGGCGCTTGCAACCCGACCCCCTTTGCTGTATAATCATACTGTTTTATTTACTTTTTTTACCGCACTTATTTGGGGAGGACGAAGTGAACAGAAAAGGGACCGCATGGATCCTTGGCGCGTCCAGCGGCCTGGGCTTGGCGACGGCATTGGCCTTCGCCAAGGACGGGTGGCTGGTGGTGGCGGGAGCCCGCTCCTTTGCCGCGCCGGGGAAGGACGAGGAGGGGCTGTACCGCCTGCCCCTGGATGTGACCGACCAGGAGAGCTGCGAGGCCTTCGCCCGGGCGGCGCTGGCCATCAGCGCCAAAGTGGACGTGCTTTGCTATGCCGCCGCGCTGCTGGCTTTGGGGCCCTGCGAGGAAACGGGAATGGACCGGTATGAGGGTGTGATGCAAACCAACTTTCTGGGCATGGCGCGGATGGTGGGCATGGTTTTGCCCATTATGCGCGGCCAGGGCTCCGGGAAGTTGATTTTGTTTTCCTCCCTCAACGGGGTCGTGGGCGTTCCCTTCCAAAGCGCGTACACCGCCAGCAAGCATGCCATCGAGGGGTATGCCCAGTGCCTGGCCATGGAGGCAAAGCCCTTCGGCGTGTCGGTATGCGTGGTGCAGCCCGGGGATCACCGGGGGGGAAGCCAGGCCTACCGGCTGGCCCTGGACAATCCCCGGGGCCCTTACGCCAGGGAATACGCCAGCGCCTGCCAAACCATCCGCAGGGATGAGGCCGGGGGGCTGTCCCCCCAGGCCTTGGGCCGCAAGGTGGTGCGCCAGGCCAACCGCGCGAAACCCCGCTTTCATCTGCGGGTGGCCCGGCTGGATCAGCGGGCCGCCTGCTGGCTCCACGGGCTGCTGCCTCCCCGCTGGTTTTTTTCCGGCATGCGGGCTTACTATGTGAAGAAGGGGTGAAACCATGGCTACCTATGACATCATGGAAAAAAGCCGCGCCCTGCGCCAGGATATGAGCCTGCGCAACCTGTTTGAACTGACCTGCGCCTACGGGAGCGTGCCCGCCGCAGTGGAATGGGTCCAGGAGCGGGAGAGCGCCGTGACCTACGGGGAGTACCGGGAATGGACCCAGCGCTACGGGGCCTACCTGCGGGGGGCCCTGGAGGGCACAAAGCGGGGAAGCTTCGTGGGCATTTCCCTGGATACCTGCAAGGAGTGGTTCCCCACCTTTTGGGGCCTCATCCAGGCCGGGTATAACGCCTTGCTGCTGGACGCCAATCTGCCCGACGAGATGGTGGCCTACCTCCTGGGCCAGGCGGGCAGC
>JARKQO010000217.1 GCA_029974855.1 Eubacteriales bacterium | reverse complement strand
ATCTGGCCGCCATGATCCCGCGGGTGAAGGATGTTGCGCCCTTGCCCCGGCAGGTGAAGGAAAGCTGCGTGATCTCGGGCCGCTCCGCCTCGGTGGAGCTGGGTGGGGGAAAGCCGCTGCTCATCGGCGAGCGGATCAACCCTACAGGCAAGCCCCGGATGAAGCAGGCCCTGCGGGAGGGGGACATGGACTTCCTGCTGCGGGAGGCGGTGGCCCAGGCGGAAGCCGGGGCGGACGCGCTGGATGTGAACGTGGGCCTGCCGGAGCTGGACGAGGCCCAGGTGCTCCGGGAGGCGGTGATAGCCATCCAGACCGTGTGCGAGCTGCCCTTGCAGATCGATACCGCCAACCCAAAAGCCATGGAGGCGGCTTTGCGGGTATACGGGGGCAAGCCCCTGCTGAACAGCGTCAGCGGCAAGGACCAGGTGCTGGGGGAGGTGCTGCCCCTGGCGAAGCAATACGGCGGGGCCTTGGTGGCCTTGCTGCTAGACGACAGCGGCATTCCGGAAACTGTGGAAGGACGGCTGGCCGTGGCCCGGAAGATCATCCGGGCGGCGGAGGGGTACGGCATTCCCAAAAAGGAAATCCTCTTTGACGCCCTGACCCTCACCGCCTCCAGCGACCCCCTGGCCCCGGGCGTGACCCTGGAAACCCTGCGGCGGCTTCGGGAGGAGCTGGGGGTGAAAACCGTGTTGGGGGTGAGCAACGTCAGCTTCGGCCTGCCCCAGCGGCCTTTGCTTACCGCCGCCTTCACCGCCATGGCGGTTTTCCAGGGCCTTACCGCCGCCATTTTGAACCCCCTGGAGCCGGTGGTGCGGACTTTGATGGACGCGGCGGCGGCTATCACCGGCCGGGATACGGGCTTTGCCCGGTATTTAGCGGCCTATGGGGGAGACAAAGCGCCGGCGCTGCTGACCAAGGGAGAGGCCCAAAGCGCCGCCCCAGGCCAGGATGCTAGTGGAAAAAGGACCTTTTCTACCGGTACAGCCGCTCCGGGGGAGGGGATGGAATCCCTGAATCCCGCCGCCCAGGCCATTGTGCGGGGCCTGGCCGCCCAGGCCGCCCGGCTGGTGAAGGCAGAGCTGGAACAGGGCGCGGCCCCTTTGGAGCTGGTGGAAAAAAGCGTGATGCCCGCCCTTGCGGAGGTGGGCCGCCGGTACGAGGAAGGCAAGCTGTTTCTGCCCCAATTGCTGCAAAGCGCCCAGGCCGCCCAGGGGGCCTTTGAGGAAATCCGGGGGAGGCTTCCCCAGGGAGCCGGGGAGCAAGGCAAAAAAGTGGTGCTGGCCACGGTCCACGGGGACGTGCACGACATTGGCAAGAACATCGTGAAGGTGCTGCTGCAAAATTACGGCTACACGGTGCTGGACCTGGGCCGGGACGTGCCGCCCCAAAGGGTGCTGGAGGCGGTGCGGGACAGCGGCGCGGAGCTGGTGGGCCTTTCGGCCCTCATGACCACCACCGTGCCCGCCATGGAGCAGACCATCGCTTTGCTGAAAAAAGAGGCTCCCCAGGTGAAGGTGATGGTGGGGGGGGCGGTGCTGACCCAGGAATACGCCGACCTGATCGGCGCGGATGCATACGGCAAGGACGCCATGTCCGCCGTGCGCCTGGCGGAGCGGTTTTGCCGCGGGCGGGAAGGAGAATCCACAGCGGCCTCGAATTGAAAAGTCAGGAAGAAGGGGTCCGGCGGCATTCTCCCGGCCCCTTTTGCTGTTCATACGCCATCATGAAAGAAGGACAAGCCCATGAATGAGGAAAAGCACCAGGACACGGCCCAAAGCGCCCCAACCGGCGGCGGTTCCGCCTGGCAGGCGCTGAAATTCACTTTGTTTTCCGCCTCGGCGGGGATCATCCAGTTCGGAAGCAGCGAGGCGTTTCTCCAGATACTGCACTGGCCTTACTGGCTGGCCTTCGGGGTGGGCCTGGTGCTCAGCGTGCTGTGGAACTTTACCTTCAACCGCCGCTACACCTTCCGCAGCGACATGAACGTTCCCAGGGCCATGACGCTGGTGTTCCTGTATTACCTGGTCTTTACCCCGCTGTCCATCTGGGCCGGTCATGTGCTGACCGAAGGAGGCGCCAATGAGCATTTGGTTTTGATTGGCACCATGCTGGTGAACTTTGTCACCGAATACCTCTATCAGCGCTTTGTGGTGTACCGCCACAGTATCGATACCAACGAGTTGGCCCGGAAGGCCAAGGAAAAAAGCGCCAAGGAACCGGAGCCTTCCTGAGGAAAGCGGAAAGCGCCCCTTGCATAGCCCGCCCCTCCCAAGACCACACTAGGCTTCAGAAGGAGGGGAAGCCAATGAACCAGGGAAAAGGACGCAGGAGCCGCCTCCTGCATCCCGATCCGCGCAAGCTGTGCGATTTGGCCCGCATGGCGGACGAGGACCACAGCGACATTTTGGGCAGCTACACCGGCACCGCCGCGGACGGGGGAGAGCCGGAGCAGGACGCGGACGATCTGTAGCCCGCTTTGACCCGGCCCCGGTCCGTAACCTCCATCGTAATCCCATACCGGATTCCCAAGGAACCCCCGGCCAGGTTGAAAGCCTGGCCGGGGGTTTTGCGTGGAATCCTATTGCTCCGAAAGGGCACAGGCCTCAAACAGCTGGTTCACAATATTGCTGACAATATGGAACTGCTTGGGGGAAAGCCGCCCCAGCCGCGAGGCCAGCGCCTGGGCGTCGTTTTTCACCTGATGCCCGAACAGGAGGCTGTCGCTGGAGATGGAAAGCACCTGACAGATTCTTTGCATGGAGGACAGGGAGATACCCACCATCCCCCGTTCAAGGGCGGACACATTCTTGGTTCCCATGCCAATCAGTTCCGCCAGCCGGTCCTGGGTCAGCCCGGCAGCTTCCCGGGCCTTTCTGATCCTGCCGCCTATTTCCACATTGAGCTCTTTTTTCACTTTCAACCCAACACCACCTATCACCATTAGTCTATGGGATGGTATTGTTGACTAAAACATGCTGATAGCATTATAATAATCGTGTTATTAGCGTTATATATGAAAGGCGGGGGATGAGAGCGATGTCTACCAGAAAGGCTTGTGCTATTACCGGACATAGACCCATGAAGTTTTCATTCGGCTATGACGAGGAGGATGAACGCTGCCTACGGCTTAAGGGGGTGATGCTCCGGCAGGTGAGCGCGCTCATACAGCGCCAGGTATCCGTATTTTATACGGGAATGGCCCAGGGTGTGGATCAGTGGGGAGCGGAAATCGTATTGGCCATGAAACGGCAATATCCGCATATCCGGCTAACCGCCGTGCTGCCATGTGAAACCCAGGCCAACAAATGGTCCGTGGAGCAAAGGTGAATCGGCTTGATCAGAGTGGACAATTAGCGGTCCCTAAGCTCCGATGCAGCGAGGGTGCCAGAGAGCCTCCCGCTGTTTTTTCATGTGGTCCCGTATCTTCCGTTCATTGGCAGCATTTGACCCTCCCCCTCACCCCGCTCCTCCCTCCGGCATAGGCTGATAGGTGCATACGTGCACAGAAGGGAATGAGCGCGTTGATCACCGTGCAACAGATCGTGTCAGCCTTTCGGGAAATCATCGGCTGGCCCTATGCCTCCCCGGGCAGCAACGGCCCCAAGGGGATCGATTGTTCCGGCGCGTTTGTATTCGCCTATCAAAAGTATAAGCACACCATCTACCATGGCTCCAACCGGATTATCCGGGTGTACTGCCATGGGGTGATGCGGGTGAGCGGCACCGCCCAGTTAGTCCCGGGCATGGCGATTTTCAAAAGCCGGGCCCCAGGGGGCAGCTTGAAAGCGGAATACAAGCCCGGCGGCAAATATTACAACTCAGCCCTGCCGGAGGATTTTTACCACATCGGCTTGGTAGCCAGCGTCAATCCCTTGCAGATCATCAACGCCACGCCTCCGGCGGCCCGGGTGGATACTAAACTGTCCGGCTGGAGCCACGCGGGCTATCTGAAGGCGGTCCTCTATGATGAGCCTGAACCGGAACCCGGACCCGAACCCGAGCCCGGACCCGGCGACCTTCCCACGGCGGCGGTGACCACCGCCCCCTCCGGCAGCACCGTAAACCTGCGCCGCTCCCCCACCAAGGAGAGCGTGGTGCTGCGCCGGGTGCCTTTGGGCCAGCAGGTGGCCGTGCTGGGGGATGCGGACGGCACCTGGTGGCGGGTGCGCTATGAAGGCGTCACAGGTTATATGATGCGGGAGTTCCTCCGGGCGCTGTAGCGGCGCCCGGAGGCGGGAGGCATGCCCCCTAAAAAGCCTGGCGATATCCGGGCGGACCAAGGGGGTATGCCCCCTGTTTTCAGATTGTTTTTTTCTGGAAAGGACTTGCATTTTTTCCCGGAGCGGTGCATAATAGACCAAGTGGTCGAAAAATTGCCCATAGGGCAAAAAACGTCCCGGAAGAAATCAAAGGATAGGGGCCCGCAGAAAAGCACCCCGCGCAAAGAAGCGTTGACCCATCCCACCCGGCATGAAGGAGGAACCATCATGGAACGCGTATTCAATTTCTCGGCAGGCCCGGGGGCCATTGCCCAAAGCGTGCTGGAAAAGGCGCAGAGGGAGCTGGTGTGTTACAGGGACAAGGGCATGAGCGTCATGGAGATGAGCCACCGCTCCCCCATGTTTGAGGAGATTTTGGCGGAAGCCGTGGCCCTGTTCAGGGAGCTGATGGGCATGCCCCAGGGCTATGACGTGCTGTTCCTCCAGGGCGGGGCCACCCAGCAGTTTTCCGCTGTGCCCCTGAATTTGATGACCGGCAGCGGCAAGGCCGACTATGTGGACAGCGGCAACTTCGCCCACCTGGCGGCTCAGGAGGCCAAGCGCTACGGCGCGGTGAACATCGCGGCCTCCAGCAAGGAGGACAACTACACCTATGTGCCCGATGTGGATCAAATCGCCTGGGACCCGGAGGCGGACTATGCCCACATCACCACCAACAACACCATTTACGGCACCCGGTATGTGAAGCTGCCAGATACGGGCCCGGTGCCTCTGGTGGCGGACATGAGCAGCAACATCCTCTCAGAGCCCTATGACGTGAGCCGCTTTGGCGTGATTTACGCCGGGGCCCAGAAGAACATCGGCCCGGCGGGGCTCTGCGTGGTGGTGGTGCGCAGCGATTTGCTGGGCAAGGCCAACCCCCTGTGCCCCAAGCTGTTGAACTGGACCGAGCAGCAGAAGAACGACAGCATGGTGAACACCCCCAACACCTACGGCATCTACATGGCCAAGCTGGGCTTTGAGTGGCTCCGGGATCTGGGGGGCGTTGCGGCCATCTACCAGCAAAACGTGGCAAAGGCCGCTTTGCTCTACGATTTCCTGGACGGGTCCAAGCTCTTTCAAGCCACGGCCCAAAAGGAATACCGCTCCTTCATGAACGTCACCTTCGTCACCGGGGACAAGGAGCTGGACGGCGAGTTTGTGAAGTTCGCCACGGCAAACGGCCTGGTGAACCTGAAGGGCCACCGCAACGTAGGCGGCATGCGGGCCAGCATCTACAACGCCATGCCTGTGGAGGGCGTGCAAAAGCTGGTGGACGTGATGAAGGCCTTCGAGGCCAAGCGCTAAAAGCCTTTCCCATCCCGCCTTACCCCACCTGAAAGGAGCTTTCCCCATGTTCAAAATTCAGACCCTGAACGCCATTTCCGATATTATTCACCGGCATTTAAGCGCGGAAACCTACCTGATCGCCAAGGAGGAGCCCGTGCCGGACGCCATTTTGGTACGCTCCGCCGACATGCACGCCATGGCCTTGCCCGATAGCCTGCTGGCCATCGGCAGGGCCGGGGCGGGCACCAACAACATCCCCATTGAGGAGTGCAACCGTCGGGGCATCGTAGTGTTCAACACCCCCGGGGCCAACGCCAACGCCGTGGCGGAGCTGGTGATCTGCGGCCTGATGCTGGGCAGCCGCAACGTGGCGGGGGGCATCCAGTGGGCCCGTTCCTTGCAAGGCCAGGGCCCGGAGGTGCCCAACCTGGTGGAAAAGGGTAAGGGCCAGTTCGCCGGGCCCGAGGTCCGGGGCAAGACTTTGGGGGTCATCGGCCTGGGGGCCATCGGCGCCATCGTGGCCAACGCCGCCAGCAACGGCCTGGGCATGGAGGTGGTGGGCTTTGACCCCTTCATCAGCGTGGACAGCGCCTGGTCCCTGAGCCGGGCCGTGAAGCGCAGCAACACCATGGAGGAGGTGCTGGCTCAGGCGGAGTACATCACCTTGCACATCCCCCTGTCCGACAAAACCCGGGGCATGATCGACGCCGCCACCATCGCCAAGATGAGGGACGGGGTACACCTGCTGAATTTCAGCCGGGCCGAGCTGGTGGATCCCCAGGCCCTGGAGGCGGCCCTGGAAAGCGGCAAGGTGGCCAGCTATGTGACGGACTTCCCCACCGAACCGGTGCTGGGCATGAAAAACGCCGTGCCCATCCCCCATTTGGGGGCCAGCACCCCCGAGAGCGAGGAGAACTGCGCCTCCATGGCGGCGGCCCAGCTGCGGGATTATCTGGAGTTCGGGCAGATCAAAAACAGCGTCAACCTGCCGGAAATCCTTTTGGGCCACAGCGAGGGCACCCGGCTGCTGATCATCCACGAAAACGAGCCGGGCATGGTGGGGGCCATCTCCGCCGCCATCGCCGAAAAGAAGATCAACATCAACAATATGCAGAACAAAAGCCGCAAAAGCATGGCGGTAACCGTGCTGGAGCTGGACATCATGCCCGACGGGGCCCTGCTGGACCAGATCAGGGCCATCCCCGGGGTGATCCGCCTGCGGTGCTTCCAGGAGTAGGGCGCGCATTCAAGGCGTTATGAAAAGGCAGCTTCCAGTCCGTTCCATCGGATGCCAAAATCTCATTGATAGAAGCATGGAAATGGGAAATAGTCAAAGCCTATGGATCGCATGAGAACAGGGACTACGGAGTATATTACCAACCCAAAGCCAACTAGGAATATCAAGGCCATTGCCTTCCACCTAGGCATTGTGTTTGCTTTGCTGATTTCCGCCTCCGGTATCGGGTATCTGTTCCGTGCCCTGGGGTTGCCTGAAACCGATATCGCGATTGTCTATCTTCTCGCCGTTTTATTGACGGCGCGCTTTACACATGGATATATCTATGGCTTCCTTGCCTCCCTGTCCGCGACTTTTGCCTTCAACTTCTTTTTTACGGAACCGTATTTTTCATTGGCTGTCAACACACCCAGCTATCTCATCACCTTCATGATTATGACCATCACCGCGCTGATCACCAGCGGGCTTACTACCCACGCCAATCAGAATGCCATCAAGGCCCGTGAGAAGGAAACCGAAGCCAAGGCCCTGTATACCTTGACAAGCCGTTTGACCGACGCGTTTGATATGCGGGATATCGCGGGGATCGCAGCGGGTACCATCGGTGAAATGATGCACTGCGGGGCAGAATGCCTTTATTTTGATGAAAATGGAAAATCCGAATCAATCTTCCTCCAACGGGCCTCTTCCAAAAAACAGGATAGCCAAGAAAGCCCAGGCGCAAACGCGCTCCTGCGCGGAGCCGAAGGCTGGCAACCCGGAGATCCCATTGGGGTGGAGTTTTATGACTGGCCTATCCATGGGCGGGAGGCGATGCTGGGCATGGTCCGGGTCCCGATGGAAGCCGTTGAGGCGATGAATGAATCGCAAACCCGAATGCTGCGCTCCATGATCGAAAGCATAGCCCTGGCAATGGACCGCTTCCGGGCTACACAGCAACGGTGGAAGACCAGCGAGGAAATCGCGCAGGAACGGTACCGTGGAAATCTGCTGCGGGCCATATCCCATGATCTGCGGACCCCTCTGGCCGGCATGATGGGTACGGCTGAAATGCTGCTGAATATGACAGCCAAGGATGACCCGCGCCACCCTCTGATGGAAGGGATCCTCAAGGATGCCAACTGGCTGCATTCCTTGGTTGAGAATATTCTAAGCCTCACACGGCTCCATGACGGAAGGCTGGTGATCACCAAACAGGAGGAGGCCGCCGAGGAGGTTGTGGGCGCGGCGGTCCGCTACATCTCACGGCGCTGGCCCGAGTACGAGATCACGGTCCATGTGCCGGAGGACTTGCTGCTGGTTCCCATGGACGCAAAGCTCATCGGACAGGTGCTGATCAACCTCTTGGATAATGCGATCAAGCATACGGCGCCCCAAGGTGAAATCAGCGTTTCGGTGAAAAGGGATAGCGGCGGGAATTGCGCCGTATTTTCGGTCTGTGATAACGGCGAAGGCATCGCGGATGCTGATTTGCCCAATATCTTTCAGATGTTCTATACGTCCCGGGTCAAGCACGCCGATGCGCAATCGGGCATCGGTCTGGGCCTTGCCATATGCGAAGCGGTGGTCAAAGCGCACGGCGGGAGCATCAAGGCCATGAACCGGGTGGATAGCCCGGGCGCGGAGTTTACCTTTACGCTTCCGCTGGAGGTACCTCATCATGGATCAGCATAACGCACATATCCTCGTGGTGGAGGACGACAAGCAAATACGGAATTTCATCTGCTATTCCCTGGGAACACAGGGCTTTAAGCACATTGCTTCCGAAACCGGCCAAGGCGCGTTAAGCATTCTCATTTCACAGCCGGTTGACCTGATGCTCCTTGATCTCGGCCTTCCGGATTGTGACGGGATGGAGGTCATCAGCAAGGTGCGCGAATGGTCGGAGATGCCCATTATCGTCGTTTCCGCGCGGGATCAGGACGCCGAAAAGGCCGCTGCCCTGGACTTGGGAGCCGACGATTATTTGACAAAGCCTTTTTCCGCTACCGAGCTCCTGGCCCGAATCCGTGTGGCGCTGAGGCATTTGTACAGGCAAAACAGCGGTTACAGGGCGCAAAACACCTTGCGGGTGGATGAATTACAAATTGATCTGGAGAAGCGGCTGATCTATATCGGCGGCGAGGAAACCCACGTGACGCCCATGGAATATGCTCTGCTGGCGCTGTTGTTTAAGAATATCGGCAAGGTTCTTACAACGAAGCAGATTTTGAAAGAGGTTTGGGGCGTGGGCCATGGCAGTGACACCCAAGCCCTGCGGGCGCTGATGGCCGGGCTGAGGCGAAAGATCGAAAAGAATCCGGCGAAACCCCGGTATATCCTGACGGAAATAGGGGTCGGGTACAGGCTCGTGGATGAATAAAGGCTTTCCGTAAGGCCGCTTCGGTTGTATGACCGGAGCGGCCTTTTTTCATTCTCACAGCATTCTCACACGGTTCCCCGCGTCCTCACAGCATCCTCACGGTGTTTTCATTATGATGTGTGGTGCTGGGTTCAGCGTTTGACGCGGGTCGAAAAACGATGAAACCGGCAGAGCCGCCCAAGATGGGTAGGAAGTACCTTTGCTGTGCAGTGCCGCCGGGAAATTTGTGAGAAAGGCGCTTACCAGCAAAGCGGCAAGCTGCGCGCCGGGGAGACGGGCCCATATCCCCATGCTCCACAGCCATCCCCTGATTGGCATTGGGGAACCGGCCGACTCAAAGTTTGTGAGGATGAAGGTGTCATCATACGGTTATGGATACGAGAAGCAAACAAACTCTACCATCAGACGCTGTGGCGAACATACAAAAGCTTTCCCCCGCCCAGGTTTACGCCGCTCTGG
>JARKQO010000178.1 GCA_029974855.1 Eubacteriales bacterium | reverse complement strand
CAAAATTGTCGTAGGAGAGGCACCAAAGATGATAGAAGTCGATATGATCGGTTTGCAGGCGCTCCAAAGACGTTTCCAGGCATTTGCGGGAGGCGTCGTAGCCCGGGATCTCCCCAGGCAGCTTTGTGGACAGGAAAACCTTGTCCCTGTAGCCATCCCGGAGCGCCTTGCCCAAAATGACCTCGCTTTCCTGGTCGCAATACCCGGGGGCTGTATCCACATAGTTGATGCCCAGGTCAATGCCCTGGCGCAGCAGCTCCACCCCCGCCTGGTGGTCAAAAACGGTCTTTCCCTCCAGGGTTTTCTGAGGCAGGCGCATGGCGCCGAAGCCCAAAGCTGAAACGGACACTCCTGTTTTTCCAAAGGGACGATAACGCATCTCAATCCGCTCCTTCCGTGGTGTGATGGATGGGCCCGGCGCGCAACGCCAAAGCTTGATGGCGGACCATAGCCAAGGAGGCTGTGGCAATGGACAAGCCGCCACAGCCCCCTTGGCCAGAATCCTTCCGCTCAGGCAAGCCGGTTTTTTGAATGGTTCCCTAAGGCTGCCGCGGATTTAATAGCCCAACTCCCGGCCCATACTCTCCCGGTTGCCACGGCCTGTTTTTCTTTGGGGGGACCCGTCCTCCCCGCCGGAGGCGGACCCGTCCCCATCGGAATCCAGGACGCTTCCGCGCTCCCGTCCATAGGGGTCGGTGAGGCGGTCGTCTCCGTAGTAGTCCTCGTCCTTTTCCTGGTCGTCCTGGTCCCCGCTGCCGTATCCGCCGTATTCGTCCTGGTAGGAATCGTCATATTCCTCGGCATAGCCCCGGCCATACTCCTCCTGCGGGGCCTCCCCATATCCGTCCTGATCCGGGCTGCCCGCTTCCTGGCCGTACTTCCCCGGGTCCCCATAGGCGTCGTCGTAGGATTCCTCGTACAGAACCCCCTCCGACTGATGGCAGGCGAACACGTCCTGGTGGCCGTAGAGGTCCTCGTCGTCGTAGAGGCTGGAGGCCGGGCGGCGCTTCTCCCGCACCTCCAAAGCTCCCTTGCGGTCGTAGGCGTCCCGGATGTATTTCATGTGGGGCAGCTCCACATCATCCAGGGGCACCTCGGTCTTGTCATGGTCCAGGCTGCCGCTGCCCTTCCGCTGCACCTTGGCGTCAAACCCCTTGTCTGAGGAGGGCTTGGGCTTTATGTCCTCCTCCTCCGGCTCCACCCCCGCCGGGGTCACGTAATCCCGGCGCTTAGAGCGCTCCAGATGGTCGTAGGCCGCTTCCGAGGCCTTCTTCTGCTCCGCCCGCCGCTTGGTGGCGATTACCAGCAGCACGCCGGAGCCGATGAGCAGCAGGCCGCTTAAAATAAGCACCGGCAGCAAAATGCTTTGGATGATCTTGGGAATGGTGCCGATGCTCTGGTGCCGGACGGGGGGCATGGTCTGGGGCACAAACACAGGCTCCGGCGTGGGGTCCGGCGCGGGGGTGGGGGTGGCCGGCGCGGGGGTGGGCACGGAAAAGGCGATCTGCATCTCATTACTGGTGAAGTTGAGCGTATTGTCCAAAGCGTCCTTGGTGGAGGCGGTGAATTGGTATTTCCCCGCCATGGACAGGGCGGCGTCCCGGGTGAGCTTGCGGGTCTGCCCCGCCGGGATGGAGGCGAAGGTGTAAATCTTGGTGGCCCCATGGAGGATATCCACGTCCTTGGCGTCCACCGTGCTGTCGTTGGTGACGGAGACGGAGAAGCGCACCCGGCCCGGCTGTTCGTAGACCTCGGTACGGTCAGGGTTGGCCTGCACCACCAGGTGCAGGGCCTCATTGGGGTCCACGGCGGTCAACGTAAGGCTGTCCGTTGCCAGGGACACCTCTGTGCCCGTGTTGTCGATGGCGGTGATGGTGAACTGATACTCCGTGGTTTTGGGAAGGGTAATCTCCTTATCCAGCTTCAAGGTGCCGTCCTTGGCCAAAGCTTGGTTGGAGAACACCGGACCCAAAGTGGGGTCCGTGACCCTGATATCGCTGTAATCCACCGTTCCCTTGTTCTTGAGCTCCAGGGTCAAGGTAATCTTCCCGTTGACGGCCGCACCCTTGGCGCTGGCGGTGAGCTTGGCGTCCATGACCGGTTCCCCATACACCACGGTGGAGGACTCCACCTCTACGGTCCCCTTGGTGCCGGACCCGGCGGTCTGGTAGGAGATGAGGGCCTGGCTGGTCAAATTCTTCTTCCCCATGGTGACGGGAAACTTCACCTGGGCGGTTTCCCCCGCCTTCAGCTCCGCGATCTTCTGGGGGTTTTTGTTGATGGTGCTGTTTTCCTGGACCACGATATTGGTGAGGGATACGGTCCCCGTGTTGATGATATCGTACTTCACGGTGACGGTTTGCCCCTCCCGGGCCGTGCCGGGGCTGATGGTGCGCTTTACGTCGATCCCGGCGTCGGCCTCCTGGTAGGAAATCTTCCCCCGGATGGGCTGGCTCTGGGAATAGGCGCTGCCATTGTCCTTATAAAGGGTGTATTTCACAAAAAAGACCAGGGAGCCGTTCTCCAGGGTCCGCTGGTTCACATCCCAACTGCCTGTCCAGGTTTTGGTTTCGCCGGCCTTCAGGATGGCCGCGCCGTTGTCCCCGAAATCCGTCACCAGCTGGTTGATGGGATTATAAAGGATCACCGGATCCTTCATATCGGTGTTGCCGGAATTGGAAATGCTGATGGTGACATTCACCGGGCCGGGGGCGGACAGGCTCCCGGGGCTTACTTCCATCTGGCAGGCCACAGGGTCCGTCTCTGCCAGGGCAAAGCAAGTCCAGGCCGACAGCAGTGCCATAAGCAACAGGCCGACAAGCAACTTCCGTTTCATCATAGCTCGCGGGCGCCGGAAAGCGCCCTTCCTCCCTTCGGCAAACCAGCCGGCGATGACACTTCGCAAGCGAATCTCACATAGATATGCTTTCCATACGGTTTTCAAATATACCGCATGAACCCTTGGATCACAAATTGCTACCGTTTTATTGTATTGCATAAAAGGGCGCATGTCAAGCGAAACAACGCTTCATGCCTTTGCCGGAAGGCGGCGGCTCCCTGGACGCCCATATCTTTCTTGCGGCGCGACATATTTTATCAATTTTTTAGTAACACTTTCCCCCTAGGGCAGCAAGTTCAGCAGGTCGTCCCGGTTGTTCACATCCACAAAGCTCTCCGGAACCGTGCCCACGATAATGGTTTCCGCAATAGGAACGGTGCTGACCACGTCCACCCGCTGGGAGCCAGAGGGAATCACCAGCCGGACCGTGGTGGAGAGGATCATGGAAATTTTGTGGCGGGTCTGGTTGATGCCCGCGGACTGGAACTCCGTAGAAAACTGCGTTTTTACGGCCCCAACCGGGACGATCTGAATGGGAATGCGGGGGCCTGAGCCCGCGAAAAACCGAATGCCCAGGGCCGCCCCCATGGGGATTTCAATCCGTTGGTTTTCCACCAGCCCCAGCTCCGCCTCCGCCATCAGGGCGATTTTTGTGGCAAGCTCGTTCATGCGCACCGTATTGGCCTGGAGCATCGTCACCTGGCCCTCCCCGTCCTTTTGGGTCATGATCAGCTCATCGTAGGCCACTCCCCCTTGCATCACATCCCAAACCGACTGGTTGATGGTTTCCACAGCCAAAGAATAGGCCCGGGCATAGGCCATGTCCAGCATCATCTGGCTGAGGTTGCGCTCCACCATCAAGGACAGCGCCAGGGCCAGCAGTAACACAAGTAAAAAAATCCGCCCCCACCGCCCCTTCCCCTTCGCCTTCACAGGGTCCACCACCGCCTTTCTTCCCGTGCTCTTTGAAGGCTATGAGCCCCTCCCGCCAAAAACCACTCATAAATTCCCAAGAGCGCCGCCCCCGGCGGCGGTGGCAAAAGGGTTCCCGTGTATGGTATAATGGGACACGGTAGGGCAGGCCCTCTCCCGGGCCCCTTGCCTGTGTACCATTTTGGGGCTTTCCCCCATTGGGAGGGTTGGCTTTGTATCATCAGCCTGATTTCGCGCCTGGAAATCCCGGGGGGTATCCCCAGCCGGGAGCCTATGAAAACATCCCCTATCCCCAGGAGGAGCCGATATACGATCCCGGGGACCCGGCCTACCGCGCCCCCGGCCAGGAGGACGAGGATTTTTTGCCCCCCAAGCGGCGCACCATTTTCCGGCCCCGCCTGGGGAAGCCCAACTTCATCCTCTCGGTGCTGGTAAACTCCGCCCGGCTGCTGCTGCTGATCGTTCTGATGTCCGCCCTGGCGGGGGTCGGGGCGGTGCTGGGCATTGCCAAGGCCTATATGGAGACCTCCCCCACCTTGGATTTGGCCCTGCTGGACGAGCAGGACAAAACCTCCTTCTTTTACGATTCCGCAGGCAATGTGATCACCGACTACAAGGGCACGGAAAACCGGGTGATGGTCACCATCGGCCAGATGCCGGAGCGGCTCCAGCACGCCTTCGTGGCCGTGGAGGACGGCCGGTTTTATACCCACAACGGCATCGACATTAAGCGCATCGCGGGCTCCTTTATTCAAAACTTCGTTTCCCACACCCAGCAGGGGGGCTCCACCATCACCCAGCAGCTGATCAAGCAAACGGTGCTCAGCAGCGAGCTCAGCTACAAGCGCAAAATCCAGGAGGCCTATTTGGCCATGCAGCTGGAGACCCAGTACACCAAGGCCCAGATTCTGGAATGCTATCTGAACACCATCTACCTGGGGGAAAACTATTACGGGGTGGCGGTGGCCGCCCAGGGGTATTTCGGCAAGGAGCTTTCCCAGCTCAGCCTCCGGGAGAGCGCCATGCTGGCGGGCTTGACCAACAATCCCTACTATTACAATCCCCGCCGGAACTTCTACACCCGCACCTCTGATACCACAGACTACGCCAAGCTCACCAACGACCGGACCGACTATGTGCTGCGCTGCATGCTGGAGGGGGAATGGATCACCCAGCAGGAGTACCAGGACGCGCTGAACCCCGCCACAGCGGCGGTGCTGGAAAGCTCCACCACCGAGGGGGAGGGGATGTATCCCTATGCCCATTACGTGGAATACGCGGTGAAGGATGTGGTCAGCTGCTTCCTGAAGCTCAGGGGGCTGGAGGACAACAGCGAAAACCGCTACAAGATGGAGAACGAGCTGCGCACCGGGGGCTACCACGTGACCCTGGCCATTGACCCGGAAATCCAGACCATCGTGGAGGAAGCCCTGGAAACCTGGAAGAACTACCCCGCCATGCGGGACCCCAGCGACAAGGTGTATAGGGCCAGAAACAGCGATGGCACCTATACGGAGATCATCCAGCCCCAGGCCTCCGCCGTGGTGCTGGATTACCGCACCGGCGAGCTGAAGGCCATCGTGGGGGGGCGCAGCAAGCCCACCCAGCGCAAGACCCTGAACAGGGCCACGGACATGAAGATGCCCGTGGGCTCCTCCATCAAGCCCATCAGCGTCTTTGCCCCCGCCATTGATTTGGGCGGTTCCCCCGCCAGCATCGTATTCAATATGCCCATACCCATTGCGGGCTGGAAGGGCTCCGACGGCAAGGATACCTGGCCCAAGAACTACGGCGGCGGCGGGTACGTGGGGCCGGAAACCCTCCGGCAGGCCCTGCGGCAGAGCCATAACGTAGGGGCCGCCCAAACCCTCATGACCATGGTGGGCCTGGAGCGCTCAGTGGACTATCTGCTGAAGCTGGGGGTCAGCCGGGACCATATCGACGCCACGCCCTTTGGCCTGTCCTTGGGCTCCAGCGGCATTTCCCCTGTGGAAATGACCGTGGCCTACGGGGTGCTGGGCAACAGCGGCGTGTATCAGCAGCCCATCTCCTTCTTGGGGATTTCCGACAGCAACGGCCGGGTGGTGTACGACAGCCACGCCCAGCAGGAGCGCCGCCAGGTGTTCAAGCCCTCCACAGCCTGGTTGGTGGTGGACATGATGAAGGGCGCGGTGAGCAACGGAACAGGCACCCGAGCCAAGATCAACGGCCAGACTGTGGCGGGAAAAACCGGCACCAACAGCGACCAGCGGGGCGTGTTTTTCGCGGGCCTCACCGGGTGGTACGCCAGCTCCATCTGGATCGGGCATGACAACTACAAGCCCCTGTCCTCCAAGGCCACGGGGGGTACCAGCGCCGGGGCCCTTTGGCAGAGCTATATGAAGAAGATTCACGATGTGAAAGGCCTGGGCAACCGGGACATCCTGGAGGGGGATCCCGGCCAGTATCATCTGGTGAAGGCCACCACCTGCGCCGTCAGCGGCCAATTGGCCACGGACGCGTGCCGCAACGACGTGATGGGCCGGGGCGTGGTAACGGATTACTGGCTGGAGGGCACGGCGCCCACGGTTTCCTGCCAGATGCACCAGACCATGGTGATCTGCACCCAGAGCAACCGGCTTGCCACCGAATGGTGCCCCCCGCAATACCGGGCCAACATGGGCGCGGTGGTGATCCCCAACGGGCACCCGTTGTACAATTTGCTGGGCAGCAAATACGCGGGGGTCATTTCCGAATACCTGGGGGATTATGGCAACATGCCCGTCTCCTGCCCCCTCCATGGGTACGGATACACCGAGGAAACAGGAGAGGGCGGCGTGGACCCCATCGTGCAAAACACCCTCATCCCGGACGCTCAGCAGCTCCTCCAAAGCGCCGGATCGATCCTGACCATGCTGGACCCTGCCTCCATGGCCTACCAGGACATCCAGAACGCCATGTACAACCTCCAGAACATCATCAACGGGGCGGCTCCCACCACCTCGGAGGTGGCCGGGGCCATGGGGCAGCTCACCCAGGCCATGGCCAACGCCCAATAATCGCTCCCCTCTTCCCTTCCGGCCAACGAGACCGGCATCTTTCCATCGCGAACCACAGGGGCCTATGGCGGCTGCAACCGCCATAGGCCCCTGTGCTGAAAGGGAAAAAAACCCATGGATGCAACCTGGCGCATCCTTCCCGCATCTTCATAGGGTAAGATCGATTTTACAGGCAGCACCGCACCACACGGAGGAACGATATGACACAAGAGGAGTTCGCGGGTCGCATTGTGGCGATGCAGGACACGCTGTACCGCGTATCCACCACCATTCTGCCGCAGCTGTGCGACCGGGAAGACGCGGTACAGGAGGCCATCGCCAAGGCGTGGCAAAAGCAAGGCAAGCTGCGGGATGACCGCAACCTGCGGGCATGGGTCATCCGCATTCTCATCAACGAATGCTATACCTTGCTTCGCCGCCGCAAGCGCGAGGTGCCCTCCGATACGATGCCGGAGCGGGAAACAGCGCCTGACGCCCTGCCCGATCTCTATCAACTGTTTACCTCCCTTGGGGAAAAGTATCGCCTGCCGATGGTGCTGTATTATGTGGAGGGCTACCCTGTGGAGGAAACCGCCCGGATGCTGGGGCTGCCCCAAGGCACCCTTAAGTCGCGGCTGCATCGGGGGCGGCTCCTCCTCAAGGATACGCTGGACATGGAGGAGGTGCGCGCATGAACCGGGAAAATCTTACCCAAATGTACGGCGCAACACCCGAAAGCTTCAAGCGGCGCGTCGCCTTCGCCTTACGGAAAACGGAGGAGGGGCCTATGAAACGGAAGCTTACGGTTCGCGCGGTTTTGATTGCGGCGGCGATTGTAATACTGCTGACGGCGGCGGCCTACGCGGCGTTCTCATCCCAGGTAACGGCATTCTTTGGCCGGACGTATGGAAAAGAGATGCAAACCTGGCTGGAAAAGGGGGATATGGCCACCAGCGGCCAATCCTTTACCCTGGATGGGGTGGTGTTCACTGTGGACGAGGTGGTGTACCGGGCTCAGGGCCTGTACGGGGTGGGCACTATCCGTCCCCAGGAGGGAAGCGCCGTGGTCATCCTTCCGGAGGACCATTGGCCTGACGATCCCTATGGCTATGATATCCACGGCGAGGGCGGCAGGCCGGAAAAAGCCCCGGCCGGTACGCTGACCCTTGCGGAGGTGGCCAAGGAAAAGGGCGGCAAGCTGCTGGTAGTTCGCACGATACCCGATCTCATTGGCGTGGATGGCGGCGCGATGCTCTCACCGGAATGTGTGGGCTATGGAGCGGCGCCCCAGCGGGACGGCAGCATTGAGTTCTTCTTTGAGGTGTCCAGTGGTTACGCCGTGGGGGAAGGAGAGACCTACACCATCCAAATGTGGTCCTCCGTGGTGGAAATGACCCCGGCCGGGGAAACCTTGGAGAACACCCGGCACGGCGAAAGCTGGACGGTGGAAATCAAGCCCACCCCCATCAGCGGGGGTGCGGAAGGAGCTTCTGATGAAGCCTCTGAGCAGCCTCCTTCGGACGCTTTGGCCTTGACGCCTGATCCCGGCCTCCCAGAAAGCCTGGCGGAGCCGGAGATCATCGTGCCCCAGGCGTATACCCAGACCGGCACGCTGCCCATCTACCGGGCCACAGCCCGGGATTTCAGCGATGGCCTGCGGCCTGAGCTGTTCAACCAGTCCGGGATTGCCAGCCGTGAGGAGTGGGCGATCATCTTTGAGGATGAAGCCATTCTCCAATTATCCCCTGAAGCGCTGTTCTACCGTGAAAACAGCGGCAACTTTGACGCCCACGCCCGCGCGGAGCTGGCCAGTCCCGGCGAGGGCAAAGAGCTGAAGCCGAACTTCATCCCTCTGCCCGCCCTTTCCAGCGCCATTGCGGACCTGGCCTCCAGCGCGTTGCATGGCTGGCCGGGAGACCATGACAAAGTATTTCAGTTGGAAAAAACAGCGTTGACCCACATCACCCTGGACCAGGCGAAAGAGCGCCTGGAAAAGCTTCTGGAGCAGCTGGGGGTTACGGGATATGTCTGCGACTACGCGCTGGACATGAGCCTGGAGCGCATCATGGCCCTTGGCAGCGACCGGAACGCCGCCATCGCCTCGGGCCAGCTCTATACGAACATGCCCCAGTACGATTACAGCCAGGCAACGGCGGCGGATGAAGGGTTTTACCTCAGCTACCACAAGCCGGGGGACGGACCCAATCTGGGAAACGGAGACATTTTCAGCGCCTATGCCTATGTAACCCAGCGGGGCGTGGTGGCGCTCTCCCTTCGGGACATGTACATCCCCGGGGAGGTGTATGATACGCCTGAAACGCTGGTGAGCCCACAGACCGTCCTGGATAGGCTGCCCCAGGAGCTGGCCGCGTCCCGGTTCCCCGGAAAAGTGGCGTCCGTCTCCAGCGTCCGGCTGACCTACGCGCCCATGCGGGCCCCCAACAAAGCCGACGGCATGGTGCTTTCCCCCACCTGGCTGGTGATTTACCAGGATGAAGAAGCCCAGGCGCAAGGCTATACCTGCTGGGCCGAGTTCAACGCCGTGGACGGCAAGCTGCTGAACGCCATGTTCCAATAAGGTGGCAATCCGAACTCTTTGAAACAAAAGCGGAACCCATCCCAAAATAATTCTGAAAGACAGGCCCCCTGTGCTTGCCGGCAAGTACAGGGGGCCTGTCTTGATATCATGTTTCCTGCTCTTTTGCTTGCCCCCGGCTCCATCTCTTACAGCGGCAGCTTCTCCATTACCGCTTCCAGGGAGCGGGGACAGCCCTTCAAAACCTCCTGGACCCCGGCAGCCTGGGCCCGGCCCATCAGCAATTGGGGCACCACCCAGTGGGTCATGGCCCGGTCCACCGCGTCCAAAAACCCGCCCCGGTGGGTCTGGCAGGCCACGGCCACAAACCGGCGCATGCACAAAAGGGTGGCTTCCGGAATGCTCAGCTCCGCGTGCACCGCGTTCCTGCGAAACGCTTCAAACCACTGCTCCCATTCCTCCAGCAAAGGGGCCGCCTCCGCGCTCAGCTCCAGGAAGGAGGAAAGGGCCGCCGGGGCGGATAAAGCCGGCGGCGGGCACCCAAGCTCGACGCCTTGGGGAACCAGGGGCGGCACCGCCATCACCGGATAGGGCTCCAGGCCCTGGCAAAGCTGGGGCCTTTCAGCGCCCCCGGACAGATACACGGTTCTGTGCCCATAGAGGGAAAGGGCCTGGGTATCGGCTAGTTGCAGCGATACGGTGGGGGTGCGGTGGGCGTCCTCCGGCAGCAGGCTGGCTACCTCCAAAACAGCGTCGGGGTGAAGGGTGGCGCTAACGCTTTGCAGCCCCAGGGCCTCCAGCAAGGTGATGGCAAACAGCCGAGCGTTTTCCAGGCTGCCGGACCGCAGGCAGAAGACGGGAAACTGGGAAAACAGGATCAGCAGACTCAGGGCGTCGTCCTCGCTGAGGCGAAAGCCCCGGGCATTCATGCGGCCATGGACGCAGCGAACCATGTCCTGGGTGCTGTGGTGCCGGCCCGCCACTGGGGAGATCAGCACCCGGTTCTGGGCCAGCCCACCCAGGCTTCTCAGCTTTTGGCTAATGGCATGCTGGGCCGAGGCCTGGACCTCATAGGACAGCACCCCCAAGGCCTCCTCCAGCTCCTGCTTCTTCTGGGCAAGGCCGTGAATCTCCTGGCTCAGGGCTTCGATCTCCTCCCGTTTCTTCTGGGAAGCCGCCGTCAGCAGCTGCTCCTTGTATTTCCTTTGTTCCGTCTTGGCGCGGTCCAGCTCCATCAGAATCTGGAACCTTTCGGCCTCCAATTCCTCCAGCTGGGCATAGGCGGCGGCCACCAGGCCGAAGTCCTGGCCCTTGCGCCGCAGCGCCTCCAGAAGGGAATCCATAAACCCCTGGTTCTCCACCAAGGCGGCCACGGCCTGGGCGCGGGTCTCCCGGTCCTGCCACGCCCCATCCACCGCCAGCATCAGGTTCTCGATGGGGTTTTCCACCCGGGCCATCTGCGCCCCCTTCAGCTCCCCGCTGACCCTTTCCTCGCCGGCGGCCTTCAGCTGCTGCTCCACCACCCGGTGCAAGGGCTCTGGCCTGCCGATGGTCTTGGGCCCCTGGCGGACCTCCCGCACCAAAGGCGTTCCCAGGAAGCGGACTGCGGTGTCTCGGGTATCGTTTAGCTTCATGGCCGCCACCTTGGCGTTCAAACGGTTGGCATGGTCGGACACAGGCTGGTCCAGCCTGGAAATCTGCTCGTCAAAGGTGATATCCGGCTCCAGGATGCTGAGCCTGGCGCCGATGGGCAGAACCTCGTCCAAAGGGCCCTCCGGGAGGAAGGCCTCCTCCCTTTCGCCCCACCTTGGGCGGGCCTCCGGGGGAGGGGGCGGGCTGATGTCCTTCAGGGGTGCGGCCAGCTCGGCGGCCACCTCTGTCAGATGATCCTCATGGACCGCTTTCCCTGGGGATGGCGCTTCCCCTTCCTTCTCCTCCCTGGCTCCCTTTTCGGCCCGCCGGTGAAGGGTTCCCCGGCGCTGCCGCCAGTTGATGGTTTCCTCCGGGTTCCAATAAATGGTGTGCATCCCGTGGTCCGGCAGTTCCACCGTATGCAGCAGAAAACGGTCGTTGCCAAAGGGCTTCAGCTCCGCCAGCCGCACCGAAGCGATTTGGTCCGCGGCCACAGGGCCGTAGAGCACCTTGTTGGACAGCAGCAGCACCTCTTTGGTGAGCAGCTTTTCCGCCTCCAGCCCGCTTTCCTGCCAGGGGAGCACCTCAAACACCGCCCCCGGGGCGAATTCCTGAATCACATCGGAATAAATGGCCAGCTGGTTCTTTTCCCCCTGGTCCGGATCATAGTTCTTGTTTTGCCGCACCTTCACCAGCTCTTTTCCCTCGCTGCCGGTGAGGCTGATCACGCAAAGGCAACCCATGGCGCGCATGCGCTCCTTGAAGGTGCTTTGCTCCCGCTTGTCGGGAACCACCCGAAGGCAACCCTCGTCCGCAAAGACGTTCACGGCGCTTCGGAAGGTGATCCCCTCCCGGGTGGATAGCGGCGCCACGCGAAAAATCACCCGTTGCTTGTTGTCCTCCTCAACAAATGCCAAAGTAAACGTACCGTTCATCTGATTCATAGCGATTCTCGGTCCCTCCAACCAATTTTAAATGCCAGGATGCTGGTATGGTTTTTGTCCATGAGAAAATTGAATGCTCTCCCCTCGGGAGAACAGAACACTTTGCTTTCTCCTAGTGTAATCTTCCTCGCCCCTTTCGTCAATAGGTTTCCCCAAACCCTGGGAAAAAAAGACGTTCTTTTCCTTTGTTTTTCACCGCTTGGAGCCGGTGATGATTGTAAATAATGACTCTGTCGTCTTGACATTTTAACAATTTTGTAATATTATCACGGTGAGTTTTTTGACTCACTGCTTTCAAGGAGGTCTCAGCAATGCGTCAAATCCATCTTCAACGGCTTCGCTCCCCCGGCGCTTTGGCCCGCTGGATCGCGGTTGCCCTGGCAGCCGTGATGTGCCTGGGCTCTTTTCCCGCCTACGCCGCCGAGAGCGGCACCCTGAACGCCAAGGTTGTTTTGCGCCAGAAGGCGGACGCCAACTCCAAGGCCCTTCAAACCCTTCCGGAGGGGGACGAGGTGACGTTGCTGGAAACGTCCGGCAAATGGTATAAGGTCAGCTACGGCAAGTATACCGGCTACGTCATGAAAAAATATGTAAAGACCGGCAAGAATTCCGTGGTGGCAAACCAGTCCAAGATCGAGGCCCTGGGCGACGCCCCGGGGGCTCTGCGGATCGGAAACAGCGGCAAGGATGTGACCAAGCTCCAAAAGGCCCTGGACATCCTGGGGTATTATGACGGAAGGATCGACGGGGACTACGGGGCCGGCACCACCGCCGCCGTGATAGCCTACCAGGAGGACCAGGGGCTGGAGGCGGACGGCGTAGCCGGAAAGACCACCATTGCCTCCCTGTTCGGCTCCTGCGCCAAAAAGGCGGATATCGATAGCACCTCAACCACCGCCTCAACCTCTGGCAGCTCCAGCACAACCGCCCAGTCCACCTCCAAGAGCTCCGGCAAAACCGTGAGCAGCCTGTCGGAAATCGGCAGCACGCCCGCGGCCAGCAAGGAGGGGGATTCCGGCAGCAAGGTCACCAAGCTTCAGCAGGCGCTGGAATTCCTTGGGTATTACACCGGGGATATCGACGGCTCCTACGGCGCCAAGACCGTGGAGGCGGTGAAGCGCTTCCAGAAGAACCGGGGCATGAAGCAGGACGGCGTGGCAGGGGCCTCCACCCTTCGGGTGATGTTCGGCGGCACCACCGCCTCCACCAAGAGCGCCACGGACGCCTCTACAAGCAAGCTGAAAACCGAGGTCCTGGACTGGTTTAAGGACCGGGTGACCAACCTGATCCCCAAGAACGCCAAGTTCACCATCAAGGACATCCGCACCGGCAAGACCTTCCAGGCGATCCGCTGGTCCGGCGGAAACCATATTGACGCCGAGCCCCTCACCTCCAGCGATACCAAGACCATGAAAAGTATTTACGGCGGTTCCTGGAGCTGGGACCGGCGGCCCATTCTGATCCAGTGCAGCGGCCATGTATACGCGGCCTCCATGAACGGCATGCCCCACGGGGACGATATCTTCAAGGGCAATGATTTTGAGGGGGTGTTCTGCATCCACTTCAAAAACAGCAAAACCCACGGCAGCGACAAGGTGGACCCGGATCACCAAAGCGCCATTACCACCGCGAGCAAGGCAAGCTGGTAACCCCTCCCATCTTCAAAAGCAAGGGCAAGCGCCCAAAGGGAACGCCCCTGGCACAGCACCAGGGGCGCTTCCTTTGGGCGTTTCCCGGGCCTTTACAAAAGCGTGCGCATGTAATTGGCATAATGGGCAAACACAATGCCCGGCTCCTCCAGGGTCATGTCCCAGCGCTTCACCCATTCCAGGGAATAGAACCCGGCATAGCCGCCCTGGGCCAGTACCCGGATGGTATCCTCCATAGGCACGTCGCCAAAGCCCGGCAGCACATAGCGGAAGCCCTCGGCTGTGGCCACGCTGTCCTTGAAGTGGGTGTGGCAAAGCCAGGGACGAAGGTTTTGGTAAGTGACGTCGGGCCTTTCCCCCATGAAGCGGTAGGGATGGTGCACATCCCACAGCGCACCGATCCCGTCGCAGTGGAGGGTGCTCAGCAGCCGGGCCAGCCGGGTGCTGTCGCTCCAAACCCCGTGGGTTTCAATCAGCAGCTTCACGCCCTGCTCCTGGGCCAAGCCCCCCAAGGCGATGGCCCGTTCCCGGACATAGCCCTCGTCCACCTCGCCCACCGGATGGGGCACCGGAGCCGTGGCCATCACCCGCACATAGGGCACCTTCATCCGCTTGGCCAAACGGACGTATGCCTTCACCTCCGCCTCGGCGGCGGCCTCGGTCTCCCGTAAATGAATGCAGCAATCGCTGTCCAGGCAAGGGATGGACAGATGATGCCCCTCCATCTGCTCCATAGTCTTTTCCAGGTTCTCATCGGAAAAGGCGGGAACGCTGGGCACGGAGATATCCTTGCCCACGCCCCGGACCTCCACCCCGTCATACCCCAGGTCGCTGGCCGTGGCCACAATCTCGTTCCAAGTCCATCCGGGACAGCCCAGGGTGGAAAAGCTGATCTTCATCCGTGTCAACTCCCTCGCTTGCATATCACCTTGCAATATGATATCATTGCGTCAACGGTTGGTCAAGCAAAATCAAAGGCTCCGCTTCGCTGGCCGCGCTTTGGGAGGATGAGAAATGGGAAGACGGCGAAACCGCAGAGGCATTTCGCTGGGCACTGTCACCATGCTGATGGTGACCGGTCTGGTGGTTGTCGGGTGTTTTTGGCTGTTTCCCAGGCTTATGGGGAACGTGGATTTGCAGTTTGACGCCAGCAAGCTGGCCGTTTCCATCGATGAGTCCATCTTCTCTTTGGGCGCTTCCTCGTCCGTTCGCGTCCCCGCCTCCACCGGGCAGCTCCCCTTGGAGCAGCCCACCCCCAGCCCTGTTTTGGTGACCCCTCCCAAAGAGCTTTCCTTTTCCCTTACCGCCACCGGCGCCATCAGCATCAACAGCGCCGTCCAAAAGGCCCTGAAGGACGATTCCGGATACCGCTTCCCCATCCTTTTTGAGGAGCTGAAAAGCGAGATCAACGCCGATCTTGCCATCGCCTCTTTGGAAAACATCTCCATCCCCGGTGAAAAGCTCAACGACCATAACATGCCCCCCGAGGTGATGTCCGCCATTGCCCAGGGAGGGATCAGCTGCCTGTACTTGGGGTATGACGGCATTTTCAACGGCGGCATCCCGGGGCTTCAGGCCACCCGGGACACCATCAGCGCCGTGGGCATGAACAGCTTTGGGGTGTACGCCAGCCGGCAGGAGCGGGAGTATCCCCCCATTTTGGAGATAGAGGGCGTGTCCGTGGCCCTGCTGGGCTATCAGAGCGACCTTACCTCCGCAGGCAAGCGGAAGCTGTCCAAGGAGGAGCAGAGCTTTGCTCTGGCCCCTCCCACATTGCCCGCCGTGGCTGCGGACGTTCAGGCCGCCAGGGCGGCGGGGGCCCAGGTGGTCATCGCTTCCCTGTCCTGGGGCAAAAAGGGCGCTTCCTCCCCCACCCAGACTCAGCGGGAGCTGGCCCAGGCCTTTGCGGACGCCGGGGTGGACATCATTCTGGGCACCCACAGCGCTACTGTGCAAACCGTGGAGCTCCTGTCCACCCGCCGGGGAAACAGCCAGCCGTCCCAAACCCTTTGCGCCTATTCCCTGGGGAACCTGTTCACCCACAACCGGGAAAACCGCTCCGCCCTGGCCGGTATCTTGCTTCACGCCAATGTGACCTATGATCTCACCACGGGAGCCTGTTCCTTTGACGGCCTCGCCTATTCCCCCACCTATGTCTGGCGGGGCAAGGAAAACGGCAAAACCCTCTACCGGGTCCTCATCAGCGACAGGCAGGCCCCCTCCTTCGTTCAGAAGGACCAGCAGGAGGTGATGGATCGCTGCCTGGCCCTGGTCCAGGATGTGATGGACGACACCGTGGTACGGAAACGGTAGGGGGGAGGCCGGGGACGACGGGGACGACGAGGGGGGGAGGACGCTGGGGACGCTGTCCCCAGACCTCTGCCCAAGGGACACGTCCCTTGGGAATCCCAACATAAAAATAATGAATAGTTAAGAATGCCCTTCATGCAGGCAAAAAGGACGCTCCCTCACCTTCAGGAGAGCGTCCTTTTCACAACATTGTAAAAATATATGTCCAAATGTGGGATTCCAAAGGGACTGGTCCCTTTGGCAGGGGTTTGGGGACAGCGTCCCCAACGTTCTCCCCCCCCCGTCCCACGCCTCCCGTCCCCCTACGCCAGCAGGCTCTTGCCCGTCATTTCCTTGGGAACGGGGATGCCCATGCTGTCCAGCATGGTGGGGGCGATATCCGCCAGTCGGCCACCCTCCCGGAGCTTGCGGCCCACCATCTCCGGACCCACGGCGATGAAGGGCACGGGGTTGGTGGTGTGGGCGGTGAAGGGCTCGCCGGTTTCGGGGTCCACCATCTGGTCGGCGTTGCCGTGGTCCGCGGTTACAAAGGCCCGGCCGCCGTTTCGCAAAACGGCCTCCACCACCTTGCCCACGCAGATGTCCACAGTCTTCACGGCCTCCATGGCGGCCTTCATGATGCCGGTGTGGCCCACCATATCGCAGTTGGCGAAGTTGAGGATCATCACGTCGTACCGCTGGGAATCGATGAGCTCCACGGCCTTTTCCGCCACCTCATAGGCGGACATCTCCGGCTTGAGGTCAAAAGTAGCCACCTTGGAGGAGGGGATCAGCACCCGGTCCTCGCCGGGGTTGGCCTTTTCCACGCCGCCGTTGAAGAAGAAGGTAACGTGGGCGTATTTCTGGGTTTCCGCGATGCGCAGCTGGGTTTTGTCCAGGCCGGAGAGGTATTCCCCCAAGGTGTTGTCCAGGGACTCCGGGGGGTTCACGATCTCCACGCCGGTGAAGGTCTCGTCGTACTGGGTCATGGTGACGAAGGTCACGGGGAAATAGCCGTTGCCCCGGGGGAAGCCCGCGAAATCCGGCTGGATGAAGGCGCGGGTCAGCTGCCGGGCCCGGTCCGGGCGGAAGTTGAAGAAGATCAGGGAATCCTCCGGCTGGATGGTGGCTACGGGCTTGCCCTGCTCCATCACCACGGTGGGCGCCACAAACTCGTCGGTCTCCTCCTTGGCGTAGCTCTGCTGAACGGCCTGTACGGCGCTGTCCGCCACGGCCTGGCCCTTGCCCAGTACCATGGCGTCATAGGCCTTTTGCACCCGGTCCCAAAGGTTATCCCGGTCCATAGCCCAGTAGCGGCCCATGACGGTGGCGATCTTTCCTACCCCAATCTCCCCCATCTTGGCTTCCAGCTCTTTGATAAACTCAATGCCGCTGGTGGGGGGCACGTCCCGGCCATCCAGGAAGCAATGGACGTATACGTCCTTCACCCCCCGGTTCTTGCACATAGTGAGCAAGGCGTACAGGTGGGTGTTGTGGCTGTGGACGCCCCCGTCGCTGACCAGGCCGAATAGGTGGACCGCCTTGCCCGCCGCCTTGGCCTTGTCCATGGCGGTGATCAAGGGCTGCTTTTCAAAAAACACACCGTCCTGGATGTCCTTGGTGATCCGGGTCAGCTCCTGGTAGACGATGCGGCCCGCGCCGATGTTCAGATGGCCCACCTCGCTGTTGCCCATCTGGCCCACAGGCAGGCCCACGTCCATTCCGCTGGCCCCCAGCAGGACATGGGGGTACTGGTTCATCAGCGCGTCGATATGGGGCGTGCCCTGCTGGTAAATGGCGTTCCCCTCATGGGCGGGATTGATGCCGAAGCCATCCATAATGATCAGCGCCGTCATGGTTTTTCCCATACTTGCTTGCTCCTTCTCGTATCCCTTTGCTTGGGGCCTTCAGCGCGGGCCTTACTGGTGGTACATCACCACAGCGGTGAAGTCCGGCGCCTTCAAAGACGCGCCGCCGATGAGGCCGCCGTCGATCTGCGGCTGGGCCATCAGGCCCTTCACGTTGCCGGGGTTCATGCTGCCGCCGTACTGGATGCGCACCGCCTGGGCCACATCCTGGCCGTACTTGCGGGCAAGGGCCCCGCGGATCACGCCGATGGTCTCGTTGGCCTGGTCATCGGTAGCCACCAGACCGGTGCCAATGGCCCATACCGGCTCGTAGGCAATCACGACCTCCTTCACCTGCTCCGGGCTGAGGCCCGTGAGGGCGATGAGGGTCTGGTATTCCACCAAGGCGTCGGTGTAGCCGCTCTCCCGCTCCTGCTTCAGCTCTCCCACGCAGAGGATGGGGGTGAGCCCCGCCGCCACGGCAGCCTTCACCCGCAGGTTCACGGTGGCGTCGGTTTCCCCGAAATACTGGCGGCGCTCGCTATGGCCGATGATCACATATTCCACGCCGCAGGCCTTCAGCATGTCCGCGCTGAGCTCCCCGGTGTACGCGCCGCTGGCGGCGAAATGCACGTTCTGGGCACCCAGGCGGATGTTGCTGCCCTGGGCGGCTTCCTTCACAGCCGCAAAGTCCGTGGCGGGCACGCACACCACCACGTCGCACCGGGCGTCCTTCACGGTGGGGATCAGCGCCTTCACCAGCTCCGCCGCCTCGGCAGGGGTTTTGTTCATTTTCCAGTTTCCCGCGATGATGGGTTTACGCATTGGCATGTACCTCTTTCCTGGGGGCCGGCTTTGCTGGGCCCGTTTTTAGATTGTAACAGGATTGGGCGCGCGAAACAAGAATTTTAACGGTTTTCCTGTTCCACGCCGGGGCCCGTTCTCCTGGCAAAGCTTGCGCAGGCAGCCCGAGGGCGGCCTGCGCAGGAAGGGAAGAACCCTCCGGTTATTTGTCGTTCAGCGCCGCCACGCCGGGGAGGACTTTGCCCTCCAGATACTCCAGGCTGGCGCCGCCGCCGGTGGACACATGGGTCATCTTGTCCGCGAAGCCCATCTGCTCCACAGCCGCCGCGCTGTCGCCGCCGCCGATGATGGTAACACCCTTGCACTCGGCCATGGCCCGGGCGATCTCCCGGGTGCCCTCGGCGAAGTTCTCAAACTCGAACACGCCCATGGGTCCGTTCCAAATCACGGTGCCCGCCCCGCTGATCTCGTTGGCGAAGATCACCCGGGTCTTGGGGCCGATGTCCATGCCCTCAAAGCCCTCGGGAATCTCCCTGGAATGCACGGTGATGCGCATGGCGTCGTTGCTGAAGCTGTCCCCAGCCTCGTTGTCCACAGGCAGCAGGAACTTCACCTTCCTGTCCTTGGCCTTTTGCATCAGCTCCTTGGCCAGCTCCACCTTGTCGGCCTCCAGCAGGCTCTTGCCGATTTCGCCGCCCAAAGCCTTTTGGAAGGTGTAGCTCATGCCGCCGCCCACGATCAGGGTGTCCACCTTCTCCAGCAGGTTGGTGATCACGCCGATCTTGTCGCTGACCTTGGCGCCGCCCAAAATGGCCACAAAGGGGCGGGCCGGGTCCTCCAGGGCCTTGCCCATGATGCTGAGCTCCTTGCCGATCAGGTACCCGGCCACCGCGGGGGTCAGGTAGTGGGCCACGCCCTCGGTGGAGGCATGGGCCCGGTGGGCGGTGCCAAAGGCGTCGTTCACATACATCTGGGCCAAAGTGGCCAGCTTCTGGGCAAAGGCGGGATCGTTGGCCTCCTCTTCCTTATGGAAGCGGACATTCTCCAGCAGCATCACGTCCCCGTCCTGGAGCCCGGATGCCAGCGCCTGGGCGGAGGGGCCGATCACGTCGTCCGCCAGCTTCACTTCCTTGCCCAGCAGCTGGGTCAGGCGGTTGGCCACGGGCTTCAGGGAGTACTTCATGTCAAACCCGCCCTTGGGGCGGCCCAGGTGGGAGCACAAAATGACCCGCGCGCCGTGATCCATCAGGTATTTGATGGTGGGCAGCGCTCCCCGGATGCGGTTTTCATCGGTGATGTTCTTGTTCTCATCCAGCGGCACGTTGAAATCGCAGCGGACCAGCACTTTTTGGCCGGATACCTGAATGTCCTCAATGGTCTTCTTCGCCATAACGCACACTCCTTAGCTGATGGTGGGAATCCTTTATTGCAAAGCCCCCCTGGGCGAGCAATCCCTTAGCGGTCCAGTTGCAAGATAGCCCTGGCGGCCCCCTCGTCCGTCACCAGCATGGCATGGGGACGGTTGCGCATCACCGCCACAATGGCCTGGGCCTTGCACGCCCCGGCGGCCACCGCCAGCAAAGCGCACCGGGGCTTCAGCACCCCCAAATCGTGGGCCAGGCTGGAGGCGGAGTATACCATGCGGCCCTCCAGGTCGAAGTAGCAGCCATAGGCCTCGGCCACCGCGCCCTTTTGCTGCACCTCCATCTGCACAGCCGCGGGCAGCATGCGCTTTTGCGCCATGTCGTCCGCCCGGCCGATGCCGTGGAGCACCACGTCCGCCCTTTGGAGCAGATCCAGCGTCTCGGTGACCTCCCGGAGCTTTTTCAGCTCCGTCAGGGCCTGCTGGTCCAAATGGTCCGGCAGGTGCATGAGCCGGTGGTGCCCTCCCAGCTTCTTGGCGATCTCGCTGGCCACGGTGTTGGCCTGGGTTTCCAAAGACCTGCCCATGCCCCCCCGGGCGGGAACCACCATCACGTTCATGGGCGTGCCCTGGGTCAGGGCAAAGGCCACCTCGTGGATGGTGCTGCCACCGGTGACGGCCAGGGTGGAGCCGCTTTGGAGGAAGGAGCGCAGCCGCGTGGCGGCGATGCGGCCCACCTCATGCAGCACATGGGGGTCCTGGTCCACGTCCCCCGGGGCGATGGACACCTTCGCCACCCCGAGCTTTTGGCTCAGCTCCGTCTCCAGGCCCGTAAGCCCCCGAAGCTCCCGGCTGAACCGCCGGGCCCCGGGCAAAATGCTTTCCGCCTGGTTGGTAACGGACATCCCCGCCGCGTCCAGGGATACCAGGCCGTGCTCCTTCAGCAGCGCCGCCACCGTGCGCACCTCCCGCTCCGGAAGGTTGAGCCTGGAGGCCAGCAGCCTGCGGCCCACTGGCTGCAATGCGCCGATCCTTTCCAGCACCAGGGCACGCCGTTCAATCTGCTGGGCCAAATCCGGCGCCAGCTTTTGCATCAGCGTGAAATAGTCGTCCTGCATGGCCACACCCCTTATGGGACAAAATAGTCCCGCATGACCAATTTCATCCCACAAGATTATACAACATTCATCCTTGGAGCGCAAGCCGGATTCTGATATTCCCTTCACAAAATCCGCAGTTGGCCGCGTTCCAAGGATGAATGGGGGTTCAAGGGTTTACTTCTTTTTTGCGGGCGCCTGGGGCACCATTCCCGGGGACTCGGTCAGATGAATCCGGTTGATCTCGTCGATGACGCTCTTGCTCCGGGGCGGGACGCAGTAGGGGCAGGGGGTGAGCTTGCTGTAATCGCCGCTCTCCAGCTCACCGTAGGTGAAGCCGGTCAAAGGCAGGTACTGGTCCTTCACGGCCTTGCAGTTCTGCTCCGAATGGTAGTTGCTGCCTCCGTCTGGGTTATAGTACAGGGGTGTGGCGGGATCGGGGTAGTCCATCTGGCGGCCCGCGAAATCCTCCCAGATCACCATCTTGGTGCCCACCTTGATGTTGTCCCAGACCCAGGTCATGTTGACCCCTTGCTCATTTTTGAGGCGTTGGATCCGGATGCAGCCGTGGCTGGCCCGGGTACCCAGCTTGGGCTCGGTGTTCTTGAAGTTCTTGGTGCCGTCTCCGTTTTTCACATGGGGCACCTCGTGGAGCAAATCGCCGGAGTTGAAGCGCAGGGCCATGGAGCAAAACATGTTGTCGGAACGGAATTCCCCCACCCGGGATACGATCATGAACTCGCCGGAGCGGGTTTCGTTGTAGGGCTGCCGCTCGTTATACAGGCCTGTGGAGGCCAAAAGCGTGCTGTACAGATGGCCGTCCTTGAAGATGTATAGCTCCTGGGTCAGCTTGTCCACGATCATGCCGTATTCCTGGCTCACTTCCTTGGTTTTCAGCCTTTTGGTGGGCAGGTATCCCGTAAGGAAGGCGTTCCAGGCCTTGACCCGGGAATCGTGGAAGGAACTGGAGTAGACCTCTACCAAAGTCCAGCCGTTGTCCAGGGTTTCGAGCACGTGAACGCTTTGGGAGGTGCAGGTCACCACGCCGATACCCTGGGACTCCGCGTCCGGCTCCGCCCGCAGGATCACCTGCTCCTTCTGGTCCCCCTCCAGAATGGTCACCGGGGAGGTGAGCATGGCCCACACCGCCGCCTCGTTGGACAAATCCATGGGGGTGCACCAATAGCAGCCCTCCGGGGGATGGTCCGGCACATGGGTGCTTAAATGGGCCGGGGTGATGGACTTGGCGCTGGGCAGGATCTGTAGGATATCCGGCTTGGGCACCGTCTCCTGAGGGCTTGGTTCCGGCTCCGACACCGATGCCTGGGATATGGTCCCCTGGGCCGAAGCGCCCTCCGTGTCAATGAGGGTGATCTCCATATCCACGCTTTGGCTTCCCTGGGTCAGGTGAAGGGCGTACTTCCCCGCCGGCAAAGGCTGCCCCTCGCTGGTGCCATCCCAGGTCAGCTCGTTGCCCCCTTCCAGGGCCTGATGGTTTTCCAAAATCCGGGCCCGCTCCTTGCCGCCGGCGTCCAGCGCCACCAGGTTCACCGGCCCGGCCGCGGGCACCACAAAATAGATGTACAGCGTTTCCCCAGGCGCAAGGTGGCTTGGGCTCAACGTCATCGCAACCGTGCCCTCCGAGTGGGCGGGCAGGACCGGCAGCATCATAAGTAACAGCAAAAACGCGACGGCTTTACGGATCATCAGGTACTCTCCTTCATCGTGATTTGCCTTCCAGGGGCGGCGCAAAAACCATGCAAAAATGAACTATTCGACAAGCATGTCCAAAAACCCTTGACCGCTTTCTAGCTTTCAACGGTTTTACAAAAATTACACCTCTGCTTCTGTGCTTTCCGGCATCCGCATATACTGGCCCGGGAGTGAGCATATGGTGGAAAAGCTTATGTTGATCGCTGTGGTGGCGTTGCCCAGCGCACTGGTCTGCTGGGCCTGTATGCGGCTGACGCCCCGCAGGGGATTCCTGCGGGCCTGTGAAAAGCTGTTTTTGGGGATGGCGCTGCTGTATCTCCTCAACTGGGTCCTGGCTCCCTTTCAGCTGAGCCTCCCCCAAAGCCCTTTGGCCTCCTTGGCGGCGGGGTACCTGGGGGTTCCCGGGGCGGCCCTGGCCTACGTGGTGCTGCGGCTTCCCTGAGGGAAAGCGGACAAGGTCTGCCGCCCCATTTTACAGCTCAAATACCTGGGTTCCCTCCAGCGCCCGCTCCACCAGCCCCTGGGTGTCCAGCAGGGCCTCCCCCTGCCGGACGATCTCCATTTTGGGCCTGGTGGCGGGATGCCTGGGGGTGAACACCGTGCAGCAGTCCTCATAGGGCAAGGACGAGGTTTCGTAGGTGCCGATTTTCACCGCCACGTCCACGATCTCCTGCTTGTCAAAACCGATCAGAGGCCTGAAAACCGGCAGCTCCGCCGCCGCGTCGGTACAGGCCAAGGAGTCCATGGTCTGGCTGGCTACCTGGCCGATGCTCTCCCCGGTGACCAATGCCTGGGCCCGCTCCCGGTAGGCGATGGCGTTGGCAAGGCGCATCATGTACCGCCGCATGATCAGCGTGGTATATTCCGGATGGCACTTTTCATGAATCTGCGTCTGAATCTCCGTAAAGGGCACCACATGCACCCGAATGCCACACAGGCTTTCGCTGAGGATGCGGGCCAGCTCCAGCACCTTTTCCTTGGCCCTCTCGCTGGTCTAGGGGAAGGAATGGAAGTGAACCGCGTTTACCGCCACCCCCCGCTTGGCGATCATCCAGCCCGCCACGGGGCTGTCGATGCCGCCGGAGAGCAGCAGCAAAGCCCGGCCATTGGTACCCACGGGCATGCCGCCCACCGCCGGGACCGCGGCGGTGTACAGGTAGGCGAAGTCCCGAATTTCCACGGATAAAACGGTGTCCGGATTTCGCACATCCACCGCCAAGGAGGGCACACGCTCCAGCACATAGCCCCCCAGCCGGGCGTTGATCTGGGGCGAATCCATGGGATAGCGCTTGTCGCTGCGGCGGGCGCTGACCTTGAAGGTGCCCTCGCGGTCCTTCATCATCTCCACGGCCTGGTCGCAGATGGCTTCAAAGTCGTCCTTGCTCATCTCCACGGCCTTGCACAGGCTGTGGACCCCAAAGACCTTGCCCACCCGGCGCATCCCTTCCGGAACATTGCTAAGGCCGCTGACAAAGACCCGGCTGTCGCTGAGCCACACATGGCCCCCCAGATCCTTTACAGCCTTTTTTACCCGGTCCACCAGCATCCGCAAAAAATAGGGGCGGTTCAGCCCCTTCAAGTAAATCTCCCCGAAGCGGACCAGCAATACCTCTCTCACGAAACGCGACTCCTTTACCTGCTATCTGCGCCTGAATTTCCCCAGCATCCGGACCTTTTCCGCGATCTTCTCCGCCGCGAAGGAGGCTTCCTCCCGGGTGTTCTGGATGGAAAAGCTGATGCGCACCGTGCTGTCGATGATCTCCGGGGGCACCTTCATGGCGGTGAGCACCGGGGAGCGCTTGCCCTTTCTGGCGGAGCAGGCGGATCCCGTGCCGATGAGGATGCCCTCGGCCTCCAGGGCATGCACCAAGGTCTCGGCCCGCACCGGGGGAAAGGAAACGGCCAGAATATGGCCCGCGCTTTCCTCGTCCTCCGGGGGCTTTCCCAGAATCTGGTAATCCGCCAGGGCCCCGGATAACCCAGAGAGCAGCGTCTGCTTGAGCATCTTCACGTGGGAGGAACCGAAGGCCTCGTGGGGATACCGCTGAACGGCCTCCCTGAGCCCCGCGATTCCCGGGGTATTCTCCGTGCCGCTGCGCAGGTTCCCCTGCTG
>JARKQO010000128.1 GCA_029974855.1 Eubacteriales bacterium | reverse complement strand
ACGGGCCCTTTGAGCCTGTCCAGGAGGCTGTGACCCTGACCTTGCCGGTGTTTCCCGACGCCAAGGACCTGCTGGCCCTGGAGTTGAACCCCGGGGCCAACAACGAGCTGCTCACCGTGGTGGAAAAGGGCGACCGCTTTGTGGTGCAATCCCGGCGCTACGGCCATGGGGTGGGCATGAGCCAGCGGGGCGCGGAATGGATGGCCTTCCTGTACCGGAAGAATTTCATGGAAATTCTTGCCTTTTACTACCCCGGCATGGACGTGAAGCAGTATCCCGGCCGGGACCGGGCCTTGGCCGCCCTGGATCTGGACCGGCTGGCGACCCCCGGCCCCAGGCCCACCCCCACCCCTCGCCCCACCTTGATGCCTGTGACCCAGGAGGCCACGGACGGGGCTTGGTATGCTTTGGTAACGGGCATTGAGGACAGCTCCACCTTGAATTTGCGGACCGCCCCGGACCTCAGCGGGGACGTGCTGATGCGCCTTTTTAAGCACCAGCGGCTGCTGGTGATAGAGCGCTGCCCCGAGGAGGGCTGGGTGAAGGTGAAAACCGACGTGATCGAAGGCTATGTGATGGAGAAGTTCTTGCAAAAGGAATAGGGTGCTTTCGTACAGGCCGCCGGTAAAACGCGGTATAGCGGCGGCGGTGGCAAGGCCCATGCGGGAGAGGCGCATGGGCTTTTTGTCGGCCACAGAAAGGGGCGCGGCCCTTTCCCTGGGCCCGATGGAACAGGCCGCTTTTTCATGTGATTCGGGAGATTCACCCAATGTGCCGCATATTTCAGCCCGTCAGCCATGAATTTTGTGTTTTTTCAGAGAATAAGGGTGGATTTTTTTGAGGTTCGCTGTTATAATTATAATGGGTGCGAATTGCAAGAAATTTGCCATACAAATCACGATAAGGGAGATGTCGGCTTATGGTCTGGGTCATGGTGTACCTGGTAGGACTGGGCGCAATTTTTTCGCTGATCTTCGCGTTCTACAATTTTCACAGGGGAACCAAGATGGAGCATGGCACGCCCGTCATGCAGGATATTGCCAAGTCCATCCGCCAGGGTGCGGATGCCTTTCTGAAGCGGGAATTTTCCATGGAGATTCCCATCATCCTGGGCATTGCGATCCTTTTTGGGGTGTTTTTCACCCCCTGGGCCGGAGTGGCGCTGCTGTTGGGCTCTGCCATGAGCGCCTTTGCGGGGTTGGTAGGTATGAAGGCAGCCGTGATCTATAACGAGCGGGTGGCCAACGAGGCCCGCCTGGGCGTGGAGCGCAAGGATCCCTCGGCCTTGGGCAAGGCGCTGAGCGTGGCCTTTCGGGGCGGCTCTGTCATGGGCTTGTCCGTGGGCGGCTTTGCCATGTTCGGCCTGCTGGTGGTATATCTCATCGTGGGCATGCTGCTGCAGTTCGCCAACCCGGAAAACCTGGTGGAAACCACCAGTTGGGTTGGGCTCAAGTTCGTGCTCTTTCCCCAGGTGCTGGCATGCTATTCCCTGGGCTGCTCCGCCATCGCGGTATTTAACCGCCTGGGTGGCGGTATCTATACCAAGGGCGCGGATATGGGCGCGGACTTGGTAGGCAAGACTGAGCTGGGCATGCCCGAGGACGACCCCCGCAACCCCGCCGTCATCGCGGACTGCGTGGGGGATAACGTGGGGGATGTGAACGGCAATGGTTCCGACTTGCTGGAGAGCACCATCGGCGCGGTGGTGGCCTCCTCGGTGCTGCCCACGGCCATCTACACCGCGGCCCTCAACTCCAATACCTCTATCAGCGTGGATTTGATCACCCGCATGATGCAATACCCCTTGGCCTTTATGGGCGTGGGCCTGCTGGCCTGTATTTTGGGCATCGCCTACGTGCTGATGCGCAAGCCCGGCAGCAAGCTCAGCCGGGAGCTGAACATCTCCCTGTGGAGCTCCGCCGCCATTATCGCGGTGGTTACGCTGGTGCTGACCTACCTGTTCTTCCACGGCCATGAACATACCGGGGTGGATTTCCGCTTTGGCTGGATTTCCCCCTGGCTGAGCGCCATCACCGGTATAGGCGCGGGCATTGCCCTGGGTATGCTGGCGGAGCGCTACACCAGCGAGCAGTATAAAGAAACTAAGAATGTGGCGGAATTGGCCAAGGAAGGGCCGGCGCTTGTGATCATCGGCGGCACCAGCACCGGCTGGCGCAGCAGCCTGCCCGCCTGTGTGGTGCTGGGCAGCGCGATCATCATCTCCAGCATTTTCTCCGGCCTGTATGGCTCCGCCATTGCCGCGGTGGGCATGCTATCCTTTGTGGTAGCTACCGTAACCGTGGATACCTATGGCCCCATTTCCGACAATGCCGGGGGTATCGCGGAAATGGCGCGATTGGATGAGGAAGTGCGTAACATCACCGACAGCCTCGATTCCCAGGGCAATACCACCGCCGCCATCGGCAAGGGCTTTGCCATCGGCTCCGGCGTGCTGGCGGCCCTGGCGATGATGATGTCCTTCGCCAACGGCGGCCAAAGCGGCGGTCAGCTGGACATCCTCAACTACCTGGCTCTAGGCGGAGCCTTCATGGGCGTGGGCCTGATGCACTGGCTCTCCGGGCAGATGCTCAACGCCGTGTGCCACAACGCCCAACAGATGGTGGATGAGGTGCGCAGGCAGGTCCGGGAGAATCCCCGCATCCTCACCGGAGAGGAAAAACCCGATTCCAACCGTTGCATTGATATCTGCACCCGCAGCGCCATTGGGGAGATGAAAAAGCCGGTGCTGGTGTCTTTGCTGGCCCCTATCGTGGGCGGTTTCCTCTTCGGGCCTTTGTTTGTGGGCGGTTTCCTGCTGGGCACCATTTTGGACAGCGTGGTGATGGCCACCTCCACCGCCAACAGCGGCGGCGCTTGGGACAACGCCAAGAAGTATATCAAGTCTTTGAAACCCCAGCTGGTAAAGGAACTGGGAGAGGAACGCTACCACGAGATCCACAACGCCAGCATCATCGGCGATACTGTGGGCGACGGCTATAAGGATGTAGTAGGCCCCAACCAGGATATCATGATCAAGATGATGGCCACCATCTCCGTGATCATGCTGCCGGTGATGAACGCGTTCAATCTGATTTCCCTGTTGCTGAAATAAGGACCCAAGCCCCGGCCCGCCCCCGTGGCGCGCCGGGGCAGTTAATACCGGGAGAGGGAGGAGAACCATGGGCATTGGAGAAGGCGTCAAGGTTGCCCTATTTGTGATGGCGCTGGTGTTTACGCTGCTGGCATCCATCTACGGCCTCATCAAGCTGGCCTCGGCGGTGATCCGGCGGTATTTCAGCCCGGCGGCCAAGGGGTAACACAGGCGGCCCAGGGCCGCGGAAAGGAAGCGGACTATGTTCGCACATGCGCTGGAAAAGATCCTGACGGAATCCGGTTTTGCCGCGCTGACCTGGCAGCATCTGGTGATGATTGCCATCTCCTGCGTGCTGATTTACCTTGCCATCGGCAAGAAGTTTGAGCCTTTGCTGCTGCTGCCCATCTCCTTTGGCATGCTGCTGGCGAACCTGCCTCTGGCTAATCTTATGGGGGCCCCCGCCGGCCAGGAAGCCGGGGGACTGTTGTACTACCTCTACCAAGGCGTGAAGCTGGGCATCTATCCCTCGCTGATCTTCCTGGGCATTGGGGCCATGACAGACTTTGGGCCTTTGCTGGCTCGGCCCAGCAGCCTGTTCATGGGCGCGGGAGCCCAGTTTGGCATTGTCATCGCCTTTTTGTTGGCGCTGTTGCTGGGCTTTGATCCCAAGGAGGCCTCCTCCATCGGTATCATCGGCGGCGCGGACGGCCCCACCGCCATCTACCTCACCACCCGCCTGGCCCCCCATCTGCTGCCGGCCATCGCCATTGCCGCCTACTCCTACATGGCGCTGATCCCCATGATTCAGCCGCCTATCATGCGCCTGCTTACCACCCCAAAGGAGCGGGCAATCCAGATGGAGCAGATGCGGGAGGTTTCCAAGCTGGAGAAGATTTGCTTCCCTATCATCGTCACCATCTTCTGCGTGCTGCTGCTGCCCTCCGTGGCCCCGCTGATCGGCATGCTGATGCTGGGCAACCTGTTTAAGGAATCCGGCGTGGCGGAGCGGTTGTCCTCCACGGCGCAAAACGCGCTGATCAATATCGTCACCATCTTTTTGGGCATTACCGTGGGGGCTACCGCCAAGGCGGAGACCTTCCTGGATGTGCACACGCTGGCCATTATTGGCCTGGGGTTGGTGGCCTTCATGTTCAGCACCGTGGGCGGGCTGTTGCTGGGCAAGCTGATGTGCTGGCTCTCCGGCGGCAAGGTGAACCCGCTCATCGGCTCCGCCGGTGTGTCGGCGGTGCCCATGGCCGCCCGGGTGTCCCAGATTGAAGGACAGAAGGCCAACCCCCGCAACTATTTGCTGATGTACGCCATGGGGCCCAACGTGGCAGGGGTCATCGGCTCGGCCATCGCGGCGGGGGTGCTGTTGTCTTTGTTTCAATAAAAACCCATCATCCTGTAGCAGGTCCTTTGCCGGGCAGAGGGCCTGTTTTTGCGCATAGGGAAGGGGACGGGGGGCCGATTGTTACAGCTGGAGAAGGCCCAAACCCTTGACGTTTCTTGCGTTGCGTGGTAGAGTAACAGTGCGTTTTGGAGGTGTTGGAGTGGGAGAGAGGCCTTTCCTGGAGAACGAAAATCCAAAGGATGCACAGAGCCGCCGCAGGCGGGCATCCCGCGCCCGTGACGAAGCCACCGAGCATTTTTATACGGCCCGGCCTGTGTTGGGCGCGCCGGAGGAAGAAGAGGCCTGGGACGGCCAGGATGGGAGTTTTTTCCAGGAGGCTGCCAGGGAGCCATGGGCTCCCCAGGCCCCCGGGTTTCCCTATGCCCCCAACGAGCCCTGGGAGCCCGGGGCAGAGAACCTTTCTTTTCCGGCCTTGGAAGCATACAACCCTAACGAAGCCTCCGGGGATTGGGTGGACTGCGTGCCTGAGGAGCCGGACCCGGAATGGGAGGAGGCTTCCCAGGACGGGGCAGAAGCTCCCCAACTCCCGGCTTGGACGAGCCCGGCCTCTTCCTACTATTGCCGCCCTTCGGTGCGGCAGGAAGGGGAGGACCCGGGGGAGACGGCCTTCGCGCCGCCGCCCAAGCTGGCCCATATGCTATGGGAGGAGCCCCTGGAGGAGCCCGCCTCCGCCTCCGCCGCGCCCAAGCGGAACGTGTACCAGCCCCGGGAGGCCACCTGGGCCCAGACCGCCCGCATGAACGACTTGGCCTTGCAAGGGGCCCAGGATCAGGTGGAGGCCACCAAGGACAAGAGCCGCGCCAAGCGGAGCAAGGGCCGCAAGGCAAGGCGGGTACTGGCGGCAGTTTGCGCGGTGGCGGTGCTGGGCGGGGCCGCCTACCTGGGCCGGGATTGGCTTTCCCAACAGATCGCTTTGCTGACGGGGGCGGAGACGGTAAGCGCCGGCCAGCAAGGCGCTGGAGATGCCCCCGCCCTGCCGGACAAGGGCTACGATTCCGCGCCCCAGCCCAGGCTGGGCGCCAAGGCCCAGCAGGGCATTGCGGCGGTCAGCGGCACCCTGGAGATGGAGCCGGTGGCGGTGACCACCGCCAACGTGCTGACCCGCACCCCTGTGGGCGGGGATTTGTACGATTATTATCTGTTCGCGGGCACTGACGGAAGGCTGCTGGCCTATTTCGACGCCCTTCCCGCCACGGATTTCATCGCGCAGCCCAATGATTCCTTCTATGTGAGCAAATCCCCCTACTTGCTGAACAGCCAAGGCAAGGCCCTCATCCGCCCGGAGGCCTACCGGCAGGCGGCGGGGGAGGGGGCGGTGCTGGGCCCCCTGGAAAACGGCTGGGCCCTGATCCGCAACGCGGCGGGAACCAAGTTCAACTATATCAGCGCGGAGGGCAAGCTGCTCAGCGCCCTTTGGTTTGCCAGGGCCTTTCCCTTCTGGGGGGAGCGGACCTTGGCCTATGTGGACACGGGAAATTTGGCCAAGCCCGAGGAGCGCTATTCCCTGTACGTGCTCTCCCGGGAGGGGGAGATGGACTTTTGGCGGCACGCCGCCGATACCAGGGAAGTGGTGAACGCCGCCTGCGATCTGGCGCTGCTGACCAGCGGAGAGCTGGTGCGCCTGGCGGATTTGACAACCGTGGCCTTGGTGGACGAAGCGGCGGCCTATCTGGATTGCGAAGCGGTGGTGGCCAAGGAGCGGGACAGCGGGAAGTACGGGCTCTTTGTGGGCGGGGAACAGCATTACGATTTTGCCTACGCACAAATCGCCCCGGTGCCCTGCGAGATCCAGTGGGACCAGCAGGGGGAAGGCCCCTGGGTGAACTATGCGGTCACCGGAGCCCAATATCCCCAGCCTCTGTCCCATTATTTCCGGCTGCAAAAGCCCAATGGCCAGGAGCAGGTGGCCCTTTCCACCCGTTCCTGCTGCCCTGTGCTGCTGAAGTGACGCCCGCCATATAGGGAGGGCGAAGCCCGACTAGCGACCGAGCCGCCGAGGGCGGCGAATCGCGTAGCCTCGACCAAGCGGAGCGCAGGGCGAGGCCGACCAAAGCCGAGGAGGAGAGCATAGCCGATGAAGAAACGCCTGATTGCGATAGTGGCCGCCCTTTTGATTTTGGGCTGGGCCTGGGCCCTGGCTGAGGAAGCCCCGGAGCATAAGCAGGAGCTGCCGGGGTATAGCGTGGTGATGGTGCAAAACCGGGAGATCAAGGAAACGGAACGGCAAAAGCTGGCCATGGATTACCCCACCTTTGAGGGGGAGAACAGCCAGCTGGCCGCCTACCTCACCGATACCGTCACCACGCCCTTTTTGGCCCTGGCAAAGGTGGGCCAAATGGCGGAGGATGCCGCTTACCAAAACGGGGCCAAGGATTTCATCCGCAGCGGCTATTACGCCTCTTTGGACTTTGAGGGCATCTTGTCCTTGGAGATGACGGTGAGCAACCGGGCCGCCGGAGCCCAGGACCAGGAGACCCGGTTCGTCTACCACATCATTGACCTGGAAGCGCAAAGAACGCTGACGGTTTACGATCTGTTTACCCAGGACCCGGAGGCTGTGGACGCGGCCCTGCGCCGGGAGGTTTTCCGCGCCGTCCAGGGCCAGGAGGAGGCTGTTCCCCAGCTTACGGACGAGGACCAGGTGCCCCTGCCTGATTCCGTTTTCCTGACCGGGTCGTATTTCCGGTGCATCTATGGGGCCGGGGCCATTCGCCCGGACGCCTCCTTGGTGGACATTCCCTGGGAGGACCTGGGCCTTGACCGCACGGCGCTGCTGGGCGGCGGGGAAGCCACGGCCCAGAGCCCGGAGGCCGGGGGCCAGGGGCCGGATGAGGACGGCATGAGCGATATTCTCTGGGAAGAGGATTCGGAGGATGAGCTGGACACCCTTCCCCAGGAGGCAGGGGACGATACGGCCCCGGAGGATGAGGACGCGGTTCCCGCTTTTGGGGACCTTAGCGACACCTTCTCCATGCCCCCGGTGCGGACGCCCACCCCCATGCCCGTGGCCGGGGACGACGCCAACGTGCTGGAGCTGCTGACCCGGGGCCTGTGGAAGCAGATGGGCGCCGAGGGAAGCACCTACTACCAGTTTACCGCGGACGGCAAGCTGCTGGTGGTGAACGTGGAGGACTATTCCCTCCGGGACGGCAACTTGTCCAGCGAATCCCTTTCCGGCCAGGTGATGCTGGGAGGGGACACCGCCTTTACCTTGGACACGGACAGCCAGCAGGTGGGGTATGTGCTGAATCGGGCCGGGATCCCCGTGGCTCCGGAGGAGCTTGTGACCCCTTCGCCTACGCCGGTGCCTACCCCCACGCCGGAGCCCACCCCAACCCCTACTCCGGAGCCTACCCCCGTGCCCACGCCCACCCTGTCTCCCTACGAGCTGGCGAAGCAGCAGGCCCCCGACTTGGCGGCCCTGGACGACGCGTCCTTTGAGAAGCGGCAAACCCTGAAGGTATACAGCGCCCCCTCGGAGGACGCCTTCCGGGAGAGCCCCTGGCAGGTCACCACGGATGAAAAGGTAGGCATCTACGGCGTGGAAAACGGCTGGGTGCTGGTGAGCTACGATATTGGCAGCGGCGGCAGGAAGGGCCGGATGGGCTACATCCAGGACACCACCCTCAACGAGCCGGAACAAGTGGCGGCTTTAGGGCTGGCCGACATCCAGGTCCCGCTGACCAAGGATGCCGCCGCCACCGACGATCCCCTCAGGGGCAAGGGAAAGATCGCTACCCTCAAAAAGGGCGACACCGTAACGCTGCTGGCGTTTATGGGCAGCGAATGGGCCTATGTGGAAACCACATTGGAGGATAAGGTCTGCCGCCTGTTCATTCCCCAAAAGAGCCTGATGGCCGAGTAAGGGGCAAGCTCGTGGGGCTGTGGCGGCGCTGTCCACAGAAGGAGCAATACCATGGACCGCAAGGATGAGATCATCAAGCTGCAAATGGACGTGATCCAGGAGATGACCCGCAGCAACCTGCGCCGGATTTCCGATGACCTATGGGGCATGGAAGGGCTCAGGACCGCCGCTGGAGAGGTTCCTTCCCAGGGGGAGGGGAGCCTGGGAGAGGACCCCTTTTCCCTGCCGGGGCTGCCCAAGGAATCCGGGGAGGTTCCCCAAGGGGAAACCGCCGGAATGGAGCATGCCCAGCCCCAGGCAGAGCAGGCCCAGGAGCCCCCCGAGGATATGGAAGCCCTGAAAAAGGAGCTGGGGGAGTACATCGGCCTCAATACCGTGAAAAAAGAGGTGGAGAGCCTCATCAATTTGGTGACCGTACAGAAGCTCCGCCGGGAGCATGAGCTGCCCGTGGAGGATCTGTCCTTGCACATGGTGTTCTCCGGCAATCCCGGTACCGGCACACCCATGATCGCCCGGATCATGGCCCGCATCTACCGCAGCCTGGGTATTCTTTCCAAGGGCCATCTGGTGGAGGTGGACCGGGGCGGGCTGGTGGCGGGCTATGTGGGGCAAACCGCCATCAAAACCGGCGAGGTCATCGCCAAGGCCATGGGCGGCGTGCTGTTCATTGACGAGGCCTATGCCCTCACCACCCGGGGAGGCGGCGCGGACTATGGCCAGGAGGCGGTGGACACGCTGCTCAAAGCCATGGAGGACCACCGGGAGGATTTGATTGTTATCGTGGCGGGCTATACGGAGCTGATGGACGACTTCGTCCATTCCAACCCGGGCCTGGAAAGCCGCTTCAACCGCTTTTTGTTCTTCCCGGACTATTCCGTGAAGGAGATGCTGGACATCTTCCACATGCGCTGCCAAAAGAGCGGGTACCGCCTGGCGGAGGACGCGGGAGAGCTGCTGCGGACCCTGCTGGCGCTTTTCAGCCTGGACGCCAAGGGCTTTGGCAATGCCCGGGGCGTGCGCAACCTGTTTGAGAGGGCGGTGTCCGCCCAGGCCAACCGGCTGGCGGCCGGGCAGAACATCACCCGGGATGAGCTGATGCTGCTGACCGCGGATGACATCCGCGCGGCGGGCGGAGAGGCGGAGGGGGCCCTGGAGGTGGCAATGGAACCCGGTCCCCAAGGGGCCCGGCGGGAGCAGCCGGGCCAGGAGGCCTGAAACAGCTACCATACCGCGATTTCCATAGTTCCCACAGGAGGAAGTACAAATGCAAAGCGCGCTCCCCGATGCCGCCAAAAAACGCCCCAGGTGGGCCTGGTACGGCCTGTTGCTGCTTTTGTTGGCGGTTTTCTACCTCTTTAACCATCTGGCTCCCTTGATGTCCGATGATTACAACTACGCCTTCAGCTTTGCCGATGGACGGCGGATTGCCGGCATCGGGGACATCTTTTCCTCCATGGCCGCCCATTATTATAACAGCAATGGCCGCCTGATCACGCATTTTTTCGCCCAGCTGATGCTGTGCGTGGGAAAGCCGGTCTTTAATATCATCAACTCGCTGATGGCGATTTTGCTGTTGCTTGGGCTATGCCGGCTGACCACGGAAAGCAAGCGGGACGTGGGGCTGCTGGCCCTTTGGAGCGCCGCGCTGTGCGTTGTGCTGCCCACTTTGGGCCAGGTGATGTTTTGGCTTACCAGCGCTTGCAATTATCTGTGGGGCTCCACCCTGATGGTGTGGACCATGGTCCCCTTTCGCCGGATGCTGCTGGGGCAGGAACGGCCCATGAGATGGTGGCAGATCGCGGCACTGCTTCCCGGATGCTTTGTCATGGGCACTGTCAGCGAAAACGGAGCGCCCGCCGCCATTTTGTTCATGGCGCTGTGCTGCGGGTACCAGCTTCTCCGCCGCCGCCCTGTAAGCCCCTGGATATGGGGGGCCATCGCCCTGGGCGTGGCCGGCTTTCTCTGGATGATCCTTTCCCCCGCAAGTCAGGCCCGCAACGCCATTTATTTGCCCAAAGGCGCGTCGCTCCTTGGAAAATACCTGATCACCTTTACCAAATGCGCGACGATCTTTCTGGAGCATGGACTCATTCCCGCCTGCGTGTTTTTGGGCCTCTTTGCCTATGCCCTGTACGCAAAGGCGGAGCGGGAGCGCCTGGCCCTTTCCGTGATGCTGTTTGTATGCGGCGTGGCCTCCAACTTTGCCATGACCGCCGCCGGGGAATATCCCCTGCGGGCCATGACCGCCAGCCTGTTGATGATGCTGGCCGCCGGG
>JARKQO010000316.1 GCA_029974855.1 Eubacteriales bacterium | reverse complement strand
TTATACGCCTGGACCTCCACGGCGCTGGTGGTTGCCGTGTGCCTGTTCATTGTGCTTGCCGTGGCGTGGTATGGGATGGGCGTGCTGTCTCCGGAGTTTCTGCTGAGCGAACCCAATCCCTCGGCCATCCACACCGACGCCGGCGGCATACTCACCCCGCTGGTGGGCACCGTGCTGCTCACCAGCATCGGCATTCTCATTGCCTATCCCATTTCTCTGGCCACCGCCGTGTACCTGAACTTTTACGCCCGGCGCGGCCTGGGGCGGGAGGTCATTCTCACTGCGGTGGATATCCTGTCCGGCATTCCGACCATTGTGGTGGGGCTGTTTGCCTTGGCGGTTTTTACCCAGCCCTGGCTGGCCTTCCTCAGCACGCCGGTGGACGGGGCGGGCGCCCGGGCCTACGGAAAATCCTTTTTTGTAGCCGGCATCGCCATGGCGGTTATGATTCTGCCCTTTGTGGCCAAGGCCCTCGACGAGGCGCTCAAAACCGTGCCCCGCAGCTACATTGAAGGCTCTCTGGCCCTGGGGGCCGCCAAATGGCGCACCATCTCCCGGGTGGTGCTGCCCACGGCGGGGCCGGGCATTACCACCGGGGTGATTCTGGGCATGGGGAGGATCATCGGTGACACCGCCATCGTATGGCTTGCGCTGGGCGGAACGCTGCGCATGACCGGGCTTCAGCCCTGGTATCGGCCGGAGAACTGGCTGTCAACGCTGCAAAATACCGGCAGCACCCTGACGACCTATCTCTACTGCACCTCTCCCGCGGGGGAGGGGAATAATTACACCGTCGCCTTTGGAGCGGCCTGTGTTTTGATTTTGTTTATCCTCATTCTCAACGCTGTGACCGCCCTCCTGGCGGGTGTAAGAAAGGTGCGGTAAGGCATGGAAGCGTCCTATGTAAGCATCCGGAACGTCAGCGTATGGTATGGAGCGCATCAGGTGCTCCGGGAGGTGAGCCTGGAGGTGCCGAAAAACAGCATTACCGCCCTGATAGGACCCTCCGGCTGCGGGAAAACCACGCTGCTGCGCTCCGTAAACCGGCTTAACGACAGCG
>JARKQO010000045.1 GCA_029974855.1 Eubacteriales bacterium | reverse complement strand
CAGCATAAAGGGCGCCACGCGTTCATCCCCGGTGGCTTCCTCCCACTGTGCCAAGACCTTCAGCATCACCATGCGGGGCCACCAGTCGTCATTGGAAGGGGGCCCGAACATGCCGTCTTCCCGCTGGCTTTGCAGCGTCCATGTGACCCAGGCAAGGGCCCGTTTTTGCAGCGCCTCATCCCCCAGCAGGAAGGCCAGGGGCAGCAACCCGTCCAGATAATAGGGGCCCCGTTCCCAGCTTTCCCCGCCGCCTCCCAGCCAGCCGCTGTTCTTGCCCAGCGGCTCCCAATGGTCAGGCAGGAGGCCGGTAAAGCCCTCCGCCTGGATTTTCAGCTGATCCCGCAGCCAGCCCTTTGGCGTGATCCGCCCCAGCGGCAGGGGATAAAAGGCGTTCTCTCGCAGCGGTTTGCGGTTGGCTATCATATGCGTCACCCTTTCACCGCGCCGGCAGCCAGCCCGCGGATAAAGCTTTTGGAATTGAATAGAAAGAGGAGAATCAAAGGCAGCGTGCCCAGGCTGAGCCCCAGCACCCGCGCCGCGTAATCCGTTCTGTACACGGCTCCCAGGGTATACATGCCCAGGGGAATGGTCAGCATCTCCGGCTTGTTGATCATCACCAAGGGGGTGAGGAAGTTGTTCCAGGATTGCAAAAAGACCAGCAGGCCCAGGGTGAGCAAAAAGGGCTTGGACAGCTGCAGCACAAAGGTGAAGAAGAGGCGCGGCTCCCCGCAGCCGTCTATCCGGGCGCTCTCCAGTATTTCAGTCGGTACGCCGGCCTTCATGGATTGGGCCATCAAAAACACGCCAAAGCCGTTGGCTGCCCAGGGGATGATGAAGGGCAGGTGCGTGTTGTTCCAGGCAAAGGCCTTCATCTCCATGGCGAAGGCCACCAGCCCCAAGCCCTGGGGGATCATCATGGTGGCCAGAATGAAGCTGTACAGGAACCTGCGGCCCCTAAACCGGAATTTGGAAAAGGCGTAGCCCGCCATGGCGCTCACCAGCACCGCCAGCACCGTGGCCCCTGTGGCGATGTAAAAGCTGTTCCAGTAATAGCGCAAAAAGTGCCCGCTCATGACGGTTTTGAGATTTTCCAGAAGGTAGCGGCCCGGCAGGAGATGGATTTGCTTGAACAAATCCTCGTTGTAGTGGGTGCCCATGATGATCA
>JARKQO010000580.1 GCA_029974855.1 Eubacteriales bacterium | reverse complement strand
CCCGCCCTTTACCATGCTGGCCCGGCTGTTGGTGGAAAGCCCCAAGGAGGAGCAGGCCCGGGAGATGGCCGGCCGGCTCTATGAGGCTGTGCAAGGGTATCTGCTGACCCATCCGGCCCAGAAGAAGCGGGTGCTGCTCTGCCGCCTGGACGAGGCCCCGGTAAAGAAGATCCGGGGGCAATTCCGGTATCACGTGCTGCTGAAGCTTTTCGAGCATCCGGACGCAAACCCCGTTCTGTCGCTGCTGGCCCAGCTGGCGGCTGTGGACGGGGAAGGCTGCCGGGTCTATACGGAGGTCAACCCCACCACGCTGATGTGAAGCGGGGAGGGGGAGGACCGCGAGCCTGAACAAAGAAGGAGCATGAGAAATATGGCCATTCGGAAGATTGTGGAAATCGGCGATGAAAAGCTGCGCAAGCAAGCCAAAAAGGTGGAGAAGTTCGACCTGAGGCTGAAAATATTGCTCAAGGATATGGCGGACACCATGTACAAAGCCGAGGGCGTGGGCCTGGCCGCCCCCCAGGTGGGCATTTTGCGCCGCGTGGTGGTGGTGGACGTGGGGGAGGGGCTGCTGGAGCTGGTGAACCCGGAGATCATCGAAAGCGAGGGCTCCGAGTGCGGCCCCGAGGGCTGCCTCAGCGTGCCGGGCCGTAGCGGCCTGGTGATTCGGCCCACCAAGGTGACGGTGCGGGCCCAGGACGCCAAGGGCGAATTCTTTGAGGTCACGGGAGAGGGGTACCAGGCTCGGGCCTTCTGCCACGAGATCGACCACTTGAACGGCGTGCTGTACGTGGATAAGATGGAGCGGGAAATCTTCCCCGATGAGGAGGAGGACGACCTGGACTGCGGCCAGGACGAGGCCCAGGATGGCGCGCCGGAGGAGGTTCCCAACGACGGCCCCGGGGAAACCTCGGAGGCAGAATCGGAGGCTTCCCAAGAAGCGGGCGGGGAGGAAAAGGCGTGAGCTTGCGGGTGGTATTCATGGGTACCCCGCTTTTCGCGGTGCCCTCTTTGCGGGCTTTGGTGGAGGCCGGGCATACTGTGGCGGGGGTGTTCACCCAGCCGGACCGGCCCAAGGGGCGGGGGGGCAAGGTGGAGCAAAGCCCAGTGAAGCAGTATGCCTTGGACCAGGGGATTCCGGTGTTTCAGCCCAACCGCATCCGCCTGGACGGGGTGCAGGACCTGCGGGCCCTCAGGCCCCAGGTATGCGTCACCGCGGCCTTTGGGCAGATTCTCTCCCAGGAGGTGCTGGACATTCCGGCCTTGGGCACGGTGAACGTCCACGCCTCCTTGCTGCCCAGGCACAGGGGGGCCGCCCCGGTGCAGTGGGCCATTTTGCAAGGGGACCCTAAAACCGGCGTCACCACCATGCTGACGGACAAGGGCATCGACACCGGGGACATGCTGCTGAAAGCCGCCTGCCCCATTGCCGATACGGATACGGCAGGGGGGTTGCTGGAGAAGCTGTCTTGTATGGGCGCGGAGTTACTTCGGGAAACCCTGGCCCTGCTGGAGCGGGGGATTTGCCCCAGGGAAAAGCAGGACGAAGCCCAGGCCACCTACGATCCTATGCTGACCAAGGAAATGGGCCTGTTGGACTTTGCCCAGGATACTTTGCTCTGCCTGCGCCGGGTGCGGGCCATGGACCCCTGGCCCGGAGCCTATGCCCGGCTGGGGGAAGGGGTGCTGAAGGTGTGGCGGGCGGCCCAGGTGGAGGGACACCCGGGAGCCCTTCCCGGAACGGTGCTGAGGGCGGACAGCGGCCAGGGCCTCCTCATCGCCACGGGGGACGGGGCGATGGAGCTTTTGGAAATTCAGGCCCCCAACGGAAAAAGGATGGACGCCAGAGCCTTTTTACGGGGCCATGGCATAGCAACCGGCAGTCTGCTCAGTGAGGTGAGGGTATGAATCGGGATGGAAAAGGACCGGGAAAGACCGGCCAGGGCAGAAGGACCGGTGGAACGGGAAGGGGAACCCCTGTGGGGAGAGGGAAGGCCGTTGGCGGGGGGAGGCCCATGGGCGGGCCGAAAACCGCTGGCGGAGCCAAGCCCTTTGGCAGCGCAAAGCCCTTTGGCACTTCAAAGCCCATGGGCGGCTCGAAGCCCGTTGGTGGCCCCAAGCCCGTTGGTAGTTTAAAGCCCGTTGGCAGCTCAAAGCCTGCTGGTGGTTCAAAGCCTATTGGCAGTTCAAAGCC
>JARKQO010000551.1 GCA_029974855.1 Eubacteriales bacterium | reverse complement strand
CGGGATACAATACCGGGGTTTTCCCCTTCATGGTGCGCAGGTATACCAGTCCCCGGTTCCCCTCGGCGACCCAGCGCACCACGGACCATAGCTGCCGCGGGCAGCTTACATCGATGATCTTTACATGGGCAAGCTGGCCGTATATACAAATATCGTCGTTGCCCATATGGGTGGCCCCGTTTACGGCCGTATCCAGGTTGGAGGAGGTGCCAAGGAAGGTGATATCCAGGTTATGTCCTTCGCTGAGCCAGCCCTCGGGCGAATCAATTTCCTCCTGCCGCTCCTGGTAGCTCACGGCAATGCGCCGGAAGGCTTGGAGGTTGAAAAATGGCGTAAAGGTGCTGGTCCACACATGGCAGCCTTCCCCAGCCAAGGCTTCCGCCAGGCACATCATATTGCATTCCGCGATGCCCACGTTCAAGGCATGGGTGACGTTGGTAGCGCGGGTCCCGTCATACAGCCCGCTGGCGTTGGACAGGTCCGCGTCCACGGTGTAGAGCCGCTGGTCCCGGGCCAAAACCCCCATACAGGCCGTCATCAGCTCCGTGGTACCGTATTCCTTCCCAGGGGACAGCGCCGGGAACGCCGCCGGATCGTATTGCAGCCTCTTGTCCCGTTTGGCGGCCCGCTTCACCCGCACCGGGGGAAATACCCGCTCCAGGCCGCAAGGCCTATGGTCATCCTCCGCAAAGGTCACCCGGTAGCCCAGTTCTTTCGCTATGCCCTGTAACGCCTCCGCGTCAAAGCGCTCCAGGCCCCGCACCAGGGTGCGGCGGTGGCTTTCCAGAAAATGCCTTTCATTGCTCAGCTCCGCTGCGGATAGCGAGGCCTTGTGCTGGCCCATGACACTGCCGTAGCCGCCGTAGCCCTTCGCGCCATGCACAATGATAGCGGTAGGGGCGTTTGCTTTTTGATCTGTCTGGAAGGCGGCCAGCGCGGCCAGCATGCTTTCCATGTTGTCTCCGTAGGCGTGCAGCACCCGATAGCCAAAGGCCGCAAATTCCTCCGCCACCCGGTCCATGGATACCAGCAATTGCTTTGTGTTGTCGCTTTGTCCGCTGTTTTTGTCCACCA
>JARKQO010000530.1 GCA_029974855.1 Eubacteriales bacterium | reverse complement strand
AGGCCCAACTGGCGCTTCAGCTCCAGACGGAAGGGCTCCTCCTGCCGCTCCACTACCTGGGCGGCGGCCTCCAGCAGAGCCACGTCTTCCGTTTCGCCTCCAAAGCTGAGGTGGGTCACAAAGCCCAAGGCGTTCAGGATGGATACGCCGCCCAAAGCAAAGCCCTCCCCCTCCCGCAGGGCAAACAGGGCCGGCAGCTCCAGCACCAGATCCGCCCCGGCATGCAGCGCGGCTCCCGCCCGCTGGGCCGGGGCGTACAGGGCGGGCATGCCCCGCTGGGTGAAGGGCCCGCTCATGACGCACACAATGGCCGCTCCTGGAAGCTTTTGGCGGATCAGCTCAAATTGCCGGGCATGGCCCCTGTGGAAGGGGTTGTATTCGCAGATCACCCCCACCGCTGCCGGGCAGCCTGGCGCCCCCTGAGAGGGCTCATTTTTCCTGGACATTTTCCTTTTTCCCTTTCTTTTCGCGTACAAAGGGTGTATAATAGGTTGGTTGTCAATTTTTCCGGGCATGCTCAAGTATACCATACAGGGGAGGAAACCGCCATGTCAGCCATTGAAAAGATCAAGGCAAAGGCCAGGCAGAAGCCGATGCACATCCTGCTGCCGGAGGGTACGGAGCCCCGCACCGTCCAGGCCAGCGCCAGGATTGCCGCAGAGGGAATTGCCAAGGTCACGCTGCTGGGTGATGCGGCCGAAATTGCCCAGGTGGCCCGGGAAACCGGCGTCAGCCTGGAGGGCGTGGGGATCATCGATCCCAAAGCCAGCGAGAAGGCGGGCGCGTATGCCCAGCTTTTGTATGAGCTGCGCCAGGCCAAGGGCATGACCCAGGACCAGGCCACGGAGCTGGTGACGGGCAACCCCCTGTATTTTGGCGCGGTGATGGTAAAGGCCGGGGACGCGGACGGCATGGTGGCCGGAGCCATTCATTCCACCGGGGATGTGCTGCGCCCGGCCTTGCAGGTCATCAAAACCGCCCCGGGCATCAAGGTGGTGTCCAGCTGCTTTTTGATGGAGATGCCCACCCGGGAATACGGCCAGGACGGCGTGATGATCTTTGGAGACTGTGCCGTGATCCCCTGTCCCACCGCGGAGGAGCTGGCGGCCATCGCCATTGCCAGCGCCCAGACCGGCAAGAGCCTGGTGGATTTGGAGCCCAAGGTGGCCATGCTCTCCTTCTCCACCAAGGGCAGCGCTAAGGACCCTCTGGTCACCAAGGTGCAGGAAGCCACAGCCTTGGCCCGTGAGCTGGCCCCGGAGCTGGATTTGGACGGGGAGTTGCAGGCGGACGCGGCCTTGGTCCAAAGCGTGGGGCAGCTGAAAAGCCCGGGCTCCACGGTGGCGGGTCATGCCAATGTGCTGATCTTCCCGGATCTGCAAGCGGGCAACATCGGCTATAAGCTGGTGCAGCGCCTGGCGGGAGCCCAGGCCATGGGTCCCATTGTCCAGGGCCTGGCCCGGCCCGTGAACGATTTGAGCCGGGGCTGCTGTGTGGAGGACATCGTCAGCGTGGTTGCCATTACCGCCGTGAAGGCGCAAGCATAAGGAGCAAGGTCAATGAAGATTCTCATTCTCAACGCGGGTTCCTCCTCCCTGAAATACCAGCTCATCGACATGGATGGCGAAAAGCTTCTGGCCAAGGGCATCTGCGAACGCATCGGCATCGATGGCAGCAAGCTGAAGCAGTGCGTGAACAATGAAAACTACGAGCGCACCGCCCCTATGAAGGACCACACAGCGGCCATCGAACTGATGCTCCAGGCCCTGACCCACCCTGAAAAGGGCGCTCTTACCAGCATGGACGAAATCGGCGCTGTGGGCCACCGGGTGCTCCACGGCGGCGAGCGCTTCACCGCCAGCGTGCTGATCAACGAGGACGTGAAGGCCGCCATCCGGGCCAACATTCCCCTGGGCCCCCTCCACAACCCCGCCAATCTGATGGGCATCGAGGCCTGCGAAAAGGTGATGCCCAGCACCCCCAACGTGGCGGTGTTCGACACGGCCTTCCACCAGACCATGCCCAAGAAGGCCTACCTTTACGGCATTCCCAAGGAATATTACCAGCGGCTGTGCATCCGCCGCTACGGCTTCCACGGCACCAGCCACCGCTATGTAAGCAAGCGGGCCTGCACCTTCCTGGGCCTGGACCGCAAAACCACGAAAGTCATCACCTGCCATTTGGGCAACGGCTCCAGCCTGTCCGCCGTGGACGGGGGCAAGTGCGTGGATACCAGCATGGGCCTCACCCCTTTGGAGGGGGTCATCATGGGCACCCGCTCCGGCAGCGTGGACCCGGCCGTGGTGCAGTTCATCGCCAACAGCGACGGCCTCACCGTGGACCAGGTGATCGACCTGCTGAACAAGAAGAGCGGCCTGATGGGCCTCAGCGGCAAGAGCAGCGACATGCGGGACATCGACGATCTCTGCGACGCCGGGGATGAGGACGCCATCACCGCCCGGGAGATGCTGGCTTACAGCATCCGCAAGTACATCGGCGCCTACGCGGCGGCTATGGGCGGCGTGGACGTCATCGCCTTTACGGCGGGCATCGGGGAAAACAACGACATCATCCGACGGATGGTCATGGAAAACATGGAGTTCTTGGGGGCCAAGCTGGATTTGGAGAAGAACCGGATCAACCGGAAGGAAATCGTCATCTCCACCGAGGACAGCAAGGTGAAGATCGTGGTGATCCCCACGGACGAGGAGATCGTCATCGCCCGGGACACTTTGGCCATCGTGTCCGGAGAAGGCATGGAGTAAAGCCCAGGCCCAGAAAAACATGGTTGACAAACCCTCCCTGGGGCCGTATAATACTGCATGGTCACG